>NZ_JBEXLL010000073.1:0-34618 GCF_040609955.1 Nocardia sp. NPDC004568 | reverse complement strand
CCCGCAGCCCGTACGCTGCGGGGACGGCCACCGGGTAGGGCACCGGTGCGGCGACGAGAGTGGATACGGCAATGACGTCGGAGATCGGTTTCCATCCGGACCTGCGCCGCGCGCTTCCTGCCACGCGCCGTGGTGTCCCCGCGCACCCTCCGGGTGCTCCGTGCGCTCGGTGACCTGGGCGGGCGAGCGCGACCGGCGGGCGGGACGATCGAGCGGGTGGACGCGAACGTGACGGTCCGGGTGTTCCGCCCGGCCGGGGCGACCGGGCCGGTGCCCGGGCTGCTGTTCGTGCACGGCGGGGGATATGTCATCGGTACCGCGGCGATGGGCGACCGGTTCTGCGCGACCGTGGCCGCACGGCTCGGCGCGGTCGCCGCATCGGTCGAATACCGGCTCGCGCCCGAACATCCCTATCCGGCGCCGCTCGAGGACTGCTACGCGGGTCTGCGCTGGCTGGCGGCGTCACCCGAGGTGGATCCGGACCGGATCGCGATCGCGGGGGAGAGCGCGGGCGGTGGCCTGGCGGCAGCCCTGGCGCTGCTGGCCCGCGACCGCGGTGAGGTGCGGCCGGTACTGCAAGTGCTCTCCTACCCGATGCTGGACGACCGGACCTCGGCACGCACCGATATCGATGTCCGGCGGCTGCGGGTGTGGAGCCGCCACAGCAACGATTTCGGCTGGCGTTCCTATCTGGGCGAACTCGGCTCCGCGACGGTCCCGCCGCTGGCGGCACCGGCCCGCTACGACGGTCTCGCGGGGCTACCGCCCGCCTGGATCGGGGTCGGCACCCATGATCTGTTCTACGACGAGGATCTCGCCTACGCCGGCCGGCTGCGCCGCGCGGGGGTCCCCTGCACCCTGCACGAGGTCGCGGGCGCCTATCACGGATTCGATCTGATCGAGCATGCCGCGCCGGTGTCCCGCGAGTACCGGGGCGCCCAGCTGGCGGCGCTGGCGGCGGCGCTGGGCAGGGCTTCCGGGTCGGAGTGAGCGGTTCCATCGCCACCGGTCGTGCCGGCGAACCGCACCGCGGCCACGGACCCGGGCCGAACATCGTCGCCACCGCCAGGGCGGGGTGGGCGCGGGGTCCACCGGCCGGGCCCGGCAGGTGGCAGACTGCGCGAATGAGCACACCGGATTGGGCTGATGTGGACCGGTACGTGGTGGATCACCTGGCGCGCGACGGCGAGACGACCGCGACGCTGCGGGCCAACGCGGACGCGGGCCTGCCCGCCATCGACGTCTCCGAGGCCCAGGGCAAATTCCTCTATCTGCTCGCCCGGTCCGTCGGCGCCGCGCGGGTACTGGAAATCGGCACGCTGGGCGGTTTCAGCACGCTGTGGCTGGCCCGGGGGGTCGGGGACGCGGGCCGGGTGGTCACGCTGGAATTCGAGGCCCGCCACGCCGAGGTCGCGCGGGCGAATCTGGACCGCGCCGGAGTGGGCGGCCGGGTCGAAATCCGGGTCGGGGCGGCCCTGGACAGCCTGCCCGTGCTCGCCGAGGAGGGGCCCGACCCGTTCGACCTGGTGTTCATCGACGCGGACAAGGTCAACAACTCGAATTACGTGCAGTGGGCATTGCGGCTGACCCGGCCGGGCGCGGTCGTCGTCGTCGACAATGTGGTGCGCGCGGGCCGGCTGGCCGACGACAACGACGCCGACCCCGCGGTGCGGGCGAGCCGGGAACTGGTGCGGCTGCTGGCCGACGAACCACGCCTGGACGCCACCGTGCTGCAGACGGTCGGCGCCAAGGGGTGGGACGGGTTCGCCTTCGCCGTCGTGAACTGAGCACGGGCGTCCCGCTCACGCATCCGGATCCGGGGAGGCGATGATCCGGCCGTCCTCGATCGCGCGGCGCAACGTGGCGTGATCGAGGGCGTTGCGATCGGCGTAGTCCTCCGCGAAATCCGCGATCGCCGCGTCGAAATCGTCATCGGAACCCAGGTAGCCGGCGATTCCGAAACGGTCACCGCCACGGGCGTGGGCCTGGGCCAGTACCCGCGCGCACAGCCGTCCGTAGAGTGCCATGAGATCGGGGGACATGGTCTCGATCACCGCCGAACCCTTGCCGTCGCGGAGCTGACGGATATAGAAATCGCGGGTCACGCCGTCGGGGTCGGGGCCGGGGTGCTGCTGCCAGCCGAGGAAGATATCGCTGGCCGCCTGCATCAGCCGCTGGCCGCTCACCACCCGTTCGCCCTGGTTGGTGTACTCGGGGCCGGCGAGATAGCGCGCGAGGACCGAGGGCTGTGCCTCCTTGGCCTGGAGGAACAGCGGTTCGTCGCCCGGCCCGCGCAGCAGGACGATCCAGGTGCGGGTGCCCACACTGCCCACCCCGACCACCTTGCGCGCCGCGTGCACGTACTCGAACCGGTCGAGCAGGAAACGGCGGTCGGGTTGCAGGGTGCCGCGATAATCGGCGAGGCGGCGCATCAGAGCCCGGTGCACCGTCGCGGCGTCGGTGCCGGTGAAGAGCTCCTCCACCGGAACGATCAGCGGTGGCATGCTCACGATGCGCGGTTGCCCCCCGCACGGCGTGGTCAACTTGGACAGCGCCTGGAAACTGTCGCGCCCCCAGGCCTTGTCGATGGTCTTCTGGACGCGTTTGCGCATCGAGGAATCGAGGACATCGCGGAGTTCGGCCATATCCGCCGCGGCGTCGATATGGGCGTACCAGACGGCGAGTTCACCGCGTCCGGCCTGGTAGATCATGGTCTCGCGGTACTCGGCCACACACGCGCGGGTGATCCGGCGCCGCTGCTTGCGCTTGAAACCGTTATCGCGCCCGGCGATCGCGAGACTCGCGGCCAGCCGCTTCACATCCCATTCGAAGGGACCGGGATAGGTTTCGTCGAAATCGTTGACATCGAAGGCGAGCTGGCGCTCCGGGGTGGCGTAGAGGCCGAAGTTGCTCAGGTGCGCGTCCCCGCACAGCTGGGTGTGCAGACCGGTGCTGGGGGAGCGGGACAGATCGTCGGCCATCACCAGGGCCGCGCCGCGGAAGAAGGAGAACTCGGAGACCGCCATCCGGCCGTAGCGGACCGGCACCAGGTCGGGGACCCGCGCCGGCGTCTGTGATTCCAGCAGGGCCAGCGGGTCACGGTCCGCCGCGGTCACCGGTGCGGCGACCGCGGCGAACGGGACGCGGTCGCGCTGCCGGGCGCCGTATTCGGTGCGCTGCGCGCGCGACGCGCCGGCGGACCGGGCCTGATCAGCGTGGGGTTCGCCCATGAGCGCACGGTAGAACGGGCCGTCCGGTCCGTCGTCACCCGATGCGGGTGAGCGAGCCGGTGGGGGCGGCCCGCTTCGGGTCACCGTGCGTCGAGCTCTGCGTGCGGCCTCGGCCGGTGGTCAGCGTTCTGCTCGGCGGGTGAGGAAGAGGTGGATGGCCGACCTACCGCAGGAACCCTTCCTGTTCGGCGAGACGGTCCGCGACGCCGACACCTACGCAGACCCGAGGCGGGTCCGGCGGAGATCGACTGGGCCGCCCCGGCGATCGGTGTGCACGAGATGATCACCGCGCCGGACCACGGATACCCGCAACCCATCGGTGAGCACGGTCGCGGGCTCTCGGCCGGGCACCGTCAGCTGCCGGCGCCGGCCCGCGCCCAACTCGTGAACCCGACATCCTGATCCTCGACGAGGCGCCGACGTCGCTGGACCCGGGCGCCCGCGGCACGCATCACGAGGAAACCTCCGTGGCGATGGTGCCGTCGACGACCTCGGCCAGCATCCGGCCCCATTCCGGATAGGTGCGCACCTTCCGCAGGTGCAGCTCTTCGATTTTCGCGGTCAGGTCGGGATCGGGGTCGTCGGAGAACCGGACCGCGGACAGGCGAGCGACATACGGCAGGATCTGCGGATCACCGGCCAGGTGCACCGGGTCGTGCAGATAGCGCTCGAGCGCGCTCAGGTCGGCGACCGCGGCGCTGTAGGCGTGGGTGAACCCGTCACGTGGATCGCCGATATCGCGGCCGACGACACCGAATTCCACCGACTCGACGCCCGCGGTCCGGCGCATCCGCTCCAGCACCCCGGCCTGTTCGTCCGGCGAGACACCGTCTTTGAAGCTGAACCGCAGGATGTTGACTATCACTCGAAACCTCCAGATTTGAACCAGTGGGTTCAGATTATCGTCCTACTCGGTATTGTCAACGGTACGTAATTTTGAACCCGTCGGTTCAATCGCGGGAGGACGGGAGTTAGCATGGGAGTGTGCGTGCGCGAGTGGAGGACGGCCCGGTCACCGGCCGGATCGATAAGCGGCGGGCGATCCTCGACGCGGCCTTCGCCGTCTTCGCCCGGCTGGGTTACGAACAGGCCTGCGTCCGGGAGATCGCCGACGAAGCCGGGGTGGCCAAACCGACCGTCTACAACCACATGACCGACAAGGAGAGCCTGCTGCGGGAGGCGCTCCGCACGGCGGCCGACCGGGTGGGCGCCGACTGTCTGGCCGCGGTGGAACGCCTGCGCAACCCCGGCCCCGACCTCCCCGCGGCGCTCGAGGACACGGCCCGGCGGCTGCTGCGCGTCTGTGCCGGGGACACCTCGCACGCTTTGCGCCGGCTCACCGCGGCGCAGGCCAACCGGCTACCCGACCTGGCGGCGCTCGTCCGCGAACACACGGCGACCGCGACCCTGGAGGCGCTCACCGACCGGCTCGGCCTGCTGGCGTTGTCCGGGCGATTGCGCATCACCGACCCGGCTGTCGCGGCCGAGCAGTTCCTCGCACTGCTCACCGGCCCGCTGGAGAACCGGTCCGCCCACGGCACCCGCCGGGTCCCCTCCGCCGAACTCCGCGCGATCGCCACCGCCGCGGTCCGAACATTCCTGGCGGCCTACGGAACCGGCGGCCACCGACCGGAGGGTGGATCCGGGCCGCCGTGAAGGCGGGGCACGAGTTCAGCCGAAATCACGCAGCGGCGGATCGGTGCCCTCGGGGACCGGAAGTTCGTCGCCGTGGTCGCGCACCCAGGTGGCGAGGGCACGCAATGGTCCGTCCACCAGGCCGGCGCCCAGGTCGGTCAGCCGGTACTCCACCCCGGGTGGTGCGTCCGGATCCGGTCGCCGGGCGATCAGGCCGCGTCCGAGCAGCCGGCGCAGTGATTCGGTGAGCGTCTTGTCGCGGATCCCGCCGATCCCTGTGCGCAATTCGACCCGTCGCCGGGGTCCGTCGGCGAGGGCGGCGAGGATCACCGGATCCCAGGTGTGGGCGAACAGGTCCAGTGCGCCCCGTAGCCGGCAGTCGGCGATGGGGTCGGTGCGGTTGTGGTCTCCGGTCATCGCTCACCAGCATCGCGGTCCGCTACGCACCGATCGGTGCGTATCCCGCTCCCTACGGTAGCGCTCGCACACGGTTGGCGAAGACAGAGGAGACACGGGTGCGGATATCGATTCTGGGAACGGGTCATCTGGCCGAGGCACTCGGCCGCTGCTGGGTACGGGCGGGGCACCGGATCACCGTCGCGGGGCGGTCCCCGGAGAAGGCGGCGGCGCTGGCGCGGCGGCTCGGCGGCGCGACTCGCGCGGCCGCGGCGCGGGAGGCGGTATCCGAAGCGGACGCGGTTCTGCTCGCGGTGCCCTGGGACGCGGCCGGCGCGGTACTGGAGGCCGCCGGCGGCAGCGGCGGGGGACTGGCCGGGATACCGATCATCGACCCGACCAACCCGGTCGAACACGGATGGGCGTGGTGCTGGGCCCCACGGGCGGCTCGAACGCGGAACGGATCGCGGCGGCGGCCGCGGGCGGGCGGGTGGTGAAAGGTTTTCACCTGGTCCCCTCCACCCAGTGGGAGGCGCCCGGGGTGACGACGACGGTGGTCCTGTGCGGGGACGACCCGGATGCGCTGCGTGTGGTCGAGACGCTGGTACGCGATGCCGGGGCGGAACCGGTCGTGGTGGGATCGCTGGCGCGGGCGCGGCAACTCGAGGAGGTGGCCGGGCTGTACATAGCGCTCGCGTTCGCCGGAGTGGACCCGCGAACCGTGGCGCCCGGCCTGCCGCCGGTGCGGTCCTGAACTCCCGGTGCGACAAAGGCGCCGCTGTCGCAGGGCCTCCGAGGGGGTCGGCCCCGGCGTCGGGGACGGGTAGGTCGGCCGCCGGGGCCCGCTGGGGGTCGCCGTGCCCGCCGGGGTCGCGTGGTCGCGGCCCGGCCGAGGTCGCGGGCCGGTGGCGCGGCGGAGTCGCGCGGTTGTCTTGCGGCGGAGTGGCGCGGTTGTGGCCGGCCGGGCGGCGCGCTCACCGGCCCGCCGCGGTCTCTTCCCGCCGCCGGGCACGGTCGGTGAAATCCTTGCCGACCGAGTCGAGAATCCGGGCGACCTGCTCCGGGTGGGTGAGGTGCGGATAGTGACCGGCGCCCGGGATCTCGGTGACCGGGGCGGTGACCTGGGCGGTCAGCGGATCACCGGATCCGGTCACCACATGGACCGGCACGCGCAGTTCGTCGAGGAGGCGGCGGGCGGTCGCATGGGCGCCCGGCCGGCCGGCGGCGCGTAGGGCAGCGACCGTGCGGCGGGCCACCCGGGGCCGGCGCAGGTTCGCCCGCGCGCTCTCCAGCGCCGGGCCCGCCGGAATCCCCAGCAGGGTGGCCAGGCGTGCGGACGGCAGGCGGCGCAGCAACGCGGTGGCGATCGGGGTGCGGGCGAGCCGGGATCCGCCGCGCTGCAGGAAGGCCGGTGCCACCAGGACGACGCCCGCCACGCGGTCGGGATGGGCGGTCGCGTAGCGGAGGACCGGTACGCAGCCGAGGGAATGACCCGCCAGTACCGGGCGACCCTCGATCGGCGCCATGAGGTCGTCGAGCCACCGGTCCGGCCCGGCCGGGCGTGGCGCGGACCGGCCCAGGCCGGGGAGGTCGGCGGCGAGGGTGGGGGCGTCGAGCAGCGTCCGGATCCCGTGCCAGGCTTCGCTGTCGGTGGGAAGCCCGTGCAACAGGACGTATTCCGGGGTGTGCCGGTCACCGGAAACCCAGAGCCCATGGTCGAATCCCGCGGCAGGATCGGCTTCGGTGGCACCGAATCGGCTGCTCACCAAGTGATTCGCCCACTCGCGCAGTACGGTTTCGGCCGCGGGCTGCACGAGCCCGGCGCGCGCGGCCACCGCGTCGGCGGCGGAGGTGTCGTAGCGATCGCCGGCGATGAACGCCAGGCGTTCGGCGTCCACTCCGGTCAGCCGGCGGGGCAGGCGCGCCACCAGGCCCACGGGGAGGGTGAGGCGCGGTGCGCGGACGTGCAGATGGCGAGCCAGCAACCCGATCATTTCCGGCAGCGGCGGGGTGGCCGGGTCGAGCACGGTGTAGGAACGGCCGGCGGTATCCGGCTGTCGCGGGAGCAGAGTCAGGAAATCGAGGAAGTAGTCCAGGTCCAGGATCGGGAGCAGGGTCTGGGAGTCGCCGGGCAGTGCGGGCAGCGTGCCGTGCCACAGATCGCGGACGAGTTCGGCCAGGCCGATGTACTGCCCGGGTCCGAGGACGCTGCTCGGATTCGCGATGGTGAGCGGGACCCCGGCGGCCGCGGCCTGTTCCCGCAGCACCGCGTCCGCTTCGAATTTCGAGGCGCCGTAGGCGCCGACGGCGTAGTCGTGTTCGGCGGAGTCCGGCACGGTGACCCGGTAACCGGTGATGTGGACGAGCCGGCGCAGCCGCGGCCGGTCGGCGGACCAGCGCAGTACGTGGAGGGCGCCGTCGATGTTCACCGCCCGGGCCTCCGCGGGATCGAGTCCGAAGGAGAACCGCGCGGCGCAGTTGTAGACGTCGCGGACGTCGTCCAGCGCCGCCGCGCCCAGGGCGCCGAGACCGGGATCGGTGATATCGCAGTCGAGTACGGTGAGCCGCTCCAGGTCGAGATCCCGGCCGTCCAGCCAGGAGAGCAGCCGTGCCCCGGTTCCGGGGCGAACCGCGGCGGCGACGCTGTGGCCCTGCTCGAGCAACCGGGCGACCAGCGCGCGACCGATGAAGCCCGCCGACCCGAAGACGACGGTGTCGGGAGTACTCATATCCACTTCCTAACTTGACTGGTCGACATATTTTGAAGGCGAGAAAAAGTCCGCGCGCGGCGGAACGGGGGTCAGAGCAGGGTGCGGGCGACCCGCGCGGCCCGATCCAGCGGCTCGCGACTGCGGTGGGTCCGGGCGAGCAGCAGCGCACCCTCGACGAGGGCGAGCAGTGACACCGCGAGATCGTCGGCGTCCCGGTATCCGGCGGCTCGCAAGATGATGCGCAGTGCCTCGGTCCAGCGCGTGTACACCTGGGCGCACGCCTGCTGGACCGCGTCGTTGGTACCCGCGACCTCGAGGGCCACGGTGGCGACGGGACATCCGTTCGCCCAGCCGGAGGCTTCGAGCCGGTCGCCGAGCAAGGTGATCATCCCGGCGACCGCGCCGGCCGGATCGGTGAGATCGGCGGCGTCGAGGGCCGCATCGATCAGTCCGGAAGCCTGGCCGACGGCCGCGGCGACGAGTTCGTCCTTGCCGCCGGGAAAGTGGAAGTACAGCGAACCCCGCGGGGTCCCGCTGTCGGTGAGGATCTGATTGAGCCCGGTGCCGAAGTAGCCCTGACGCTCGATCGACGACCGGGTGGCCTCGATCATCCGCTGTCGCGTCTCGGCTCCCTTGGCTCCCATATGCCAAAAAGTAGACCGGTCGTCATATAAATGTCAAGACCCGGTCCGCCGCCGGGAGCCGTTCAGCCGACCCCGGGGACTACTCCGTGTGGCCGGATGAGGGGCAGATCGTTGTAGGTGGCGATCCCGGGCGCCGCGGCGACCACCGCGGGGATGGCGTTGATCACCGGCATAGGTGGTGTCCGCGGCCTCGCTGACGGTCACCTTGTCGACCCGGTCGCAGATACCGGCCGACACGATGGCCAGCAGGTCGATGAAGCCGGGGCTGATGCCGGAACCGAAGATGGTGGAACCGCCGCGGCGGCAGGCCTCGGCGATCCGGTCCCGGCCCGGGCCCTGCCGGTGGCCGGTGATGAAGGACGCGGTGGCGACCACGTCGACGCCCGCGGACAGGATGCGCACCAATTCGTCCACATCGATCCACATGGGGTTGTAGACGACACAGTCCGGTTCCAGCGCGAGCAGTGCGTCCACGTCGTCGGTCGCGGTGAGGCCCAACGGGGCGATACCGCACAGTTCGCCTATATCGCGACCTACTTTCGCCGGTGCCCAGGCATAGCAGCCGACGAGTTCGAAATCGGGGTTCGCGACGATGGCGCGGACCGAGCTCTTCCCGACATTGCCGGTCGTCCACTGGACGACCCGATACCGATCACGCTGGGCACCCGCTCAGCATAGGTCCGACTCCCGCATTGCGGAAAGAGTATTCTGAATTTCGAGAACTATATTTCCGCGCATGAGGGCGAGTGGGTCTGTTGTGTCGGCTGGTTCGCCGACGGGGTGCACGCTCCGTGGCGGTCGTGCGGTCACGCCCGGGCCGGCGGTATCCGCGCACAGCTCCGGCGCGGCGCGACTGCCGCCGCCCCGCCGTCGTCGATGTGTTCCTGGTGCCGGGTGCCGGGTGCCGGAAGGGTGGAGCGGCGCCGCGGAGACCTCTCCGCGGGCTTTGTGCGGCCCGGTAGGACGTGGGATCGGTCGGCGTCGACGCTCCGGTAACGGCGAGGTGTCCGTCACAAGTGGATCTCGTCGGCGAGGGTTGCCGTGAGCGTGGATTCGTATCGGCCGCGCTGCGGGTGCGGATATCGCCGGAGCTCATCGTGGGGCCGGGAGGCGTTCGCGGGCAATCGAATTCACCCTCGTGATCGGCCGATGCGCGCGCGTTTTCCTCCTGCCGGAGTTGCGCGGGCGGCCGGCTCGGACGGTACTGTTGCCCAGCTCACTTCGAATGATCCGCTGTCATCCGTTGGTCACGGCGCGGTAATATATAAGCGCTCGCCTATGGCGTGACCGAGGCGAGTCCACTCGATCGAAGGTTGGTGAAACCGCATATGTCGGTATCCATGTTCGACGAGACCCTGCCACGTGGCGAGCGGGACGGGGTCGGCTTGCGGGTGGGCGCGATCATCGACCGGGGTGGGGAAGTCCTGTTACTCGAGCTGCCCAGCACCGGCCCGATCAGCCCCACCCTGAAACTTCCCGGCGCGACCGTCGAACCGGGGGAATCGGTGACCGGAGCGCTCGTTCGCGGGGTGCTGGAGGAGACGGGCCTGACCGTCACGGATATCCGCCACCACATCGGCGATTTCGACTATCTGTCGCCCGCCGGAAAACCGGTGCGGCGCTTGCACTTCGCCGTCGACGTGGCCTCGACCGGCCCGGTGGTGCTGAGCGCGCACGCCGGCTACGAATGGGCGCCGCTCAACGGCGAATTGCATGTCACCTCCTCGATCCAGAAGATTCTGGACACGTATCGCGAGCTGGTCTATCCCTGAGTGTGTGGAGTCGCCGGGGCGGGATTCCCCGGGCCGGCGCGAGGGGCGTCACTGCGGGGCCGTTCTCCCGGCCGGCGCTGGGCGCGGCGGCCGATCACATCGGTGAGCGCTCGGAGCTTCGTGTGGGAGAAGAGGGGCCAGTGGTCGACCACCGGGCATCGGTGTCGAATTTCCTGACGCGATAACGGTATTCGAAACTCCGATTCGAGGTGGAGCCCTGCGTTCCGGCCGTCGGGGGTTCGGGGGAAGCCCGTCACCCCAGCGTGGATACGCCGCGGACGCCGGAACCCGGTCGATGTCCACCGGCGCAGCGCGGCTGTGGCGCTCCGGTCCGGCACACACCGCGACCGAACAGCGAGTGCCCGGGTTCCCGGCGTCGGCGGGTGCGGACGATATGCCGGTGTTCGGCCGCTGCCGATATGCTCCGGCCCTTCCGGCTCAGAGATCGAGAACCAGTGCGTCGCCCGCCGCGCGTGATACGCAGGGCAGCATATGGGTCGCGCGGTCGGCATCGGGGAGGGCCCGGTCTCGGTGGTCCACCGCGCCGGCGAGCACCGCCGTCCGGCAGGTGCCGCAGAAACCCTGGCGGCACGAGTAGGCGGTATCCGGGAGGACCCGGCCGATCGCGGCGAGCGTGGTCTCGCGTGCGCCCACCCGGACCGTGCGGCCCGTTCGCGCCAGGGTCAGGTCGAATTCCACGCCGTCGAGTACGGCGGGCGCGGAGAACTGTTCGGTGTGCAGCGAACCGGTGGGATTCAGGTCGAACAGGCAGCGCCGGGCCGCGGCAAGCATCGGCGGCGGACCGCAGACGTAGACGGCCGCCCCGGGTGGGGCGGTCGCGATCAGCGCCGGGATGTCCGGCGGGCCGAATTCGTCGTCGGGGCGGATATCGGCCCCGGGTAGGTCGGCGACGAACGGCATGGTGGCGCGGGAACGTCCGGTGTAGATCAACCGCCCGCGCTCACCCGCGGCCCGGACCATCGGCAGGATCGGGGTGATTCCGATACCGCCGGCGAGGAACAGGTACGCCGGGGCCGCCACGAAGGTGAAGGCATTGCGCGGACCGCGGGCCCGTAGCGCATCGCCGGGGCCGAGATCGCGGTGCATCTCCAGCGAACCTCCCTCGCCGTCGTCGATCCGCCGGACCGCGATCCGGTAGCGGAACCGCTCGCGGGGGTTCCCGCACAGTGAGTACTGCCGCTGCCGGCCGGAGGGTAGGAAGAGATCGAGATGGGCGCCCGGCCGCCAGGCCGGGAGCGGTCCGCCGTCGGCCGCGCGCAGATCGAATCCGCGGACCTCATCGGCTTCGTCCCGGATGTCGTCCACCACCAGCCGCAAGGCGAAACCCCGGCGGCGCACCGGTTTCGGCCGGGACAGCAGCGGTGCCGCGGGCCCGGAGACGAATACTCTCCGGTAGGCATCCACCACCGCGCCGAGGGCTCGCAGCGGCCGGGACGCGACGGAATCCGGGGTCCGCGTACTCCGACTGACCATGCCGGTCAGCTTATAAAGCAACAAATAGGCTTGCAATGTTGAAGCCGCGTAACCGGCCGGCCAACGCGTCCGCCGTCTCACCGCTCGGGACGCGGCCGGATACGCGCGGGTCTCCGCGCGGCGGTGTCGCCGCGCGGAGCGGTCCGCTACTCCGCCCGCTTTTCGTGCGGGACCAGTTCGAGCCCGATGACCGCGACCACGATCCCGGTCAGGCAGACGACCTTCGCGGGCGTGACCGCCTCGCCGCCCGTGAGCATGGCGTAGGACACGGTCAGGGCGGTGCCGACGCCGGTCCAGACGGCATAGGCGCTACCGATCGGGATATCACGCACCGCCCGGCCCAGCCCGAGCATGCTCGCCACCAGCGCGACGAAGAAGACGGCCGCCGCGACCGGTTCGGTCAGCCCCGCCGATCGGCCGAGCGCGGTCGCCCAGACCGCCTCGCAGACAGCGCTGGCCAGCAGGATGATCCACGCCATGATCAGCTCACCACCTTCAGGCCGACCACGGACACGATGAGCAGCGCGAGCAACAGCACGCGGGCTGTATCCGCGCGTTCGCGGCCGGTGACCACGGCCCAGCCGACGGTCAGCGTCGCGCCGGTGCCCACCCAGACGGCATAGGCGGTACCGGTCGGCAGATCGATCATCGCCCAGGCGAGACCGGCCATACTCAGGACCAGCGCCGCGATGAACACCACGGTGGGCTTCCACCGGCGGAAACCGTGCGAGGCCGACAGTGCGGCGGCCCAGACGGCCTCCAGCACCCCCGACAGGAACAGGACGACCCAGGACATGACGAACCCTTCCGAGTCAGTCTTGTCGCGATGCGGGTACTGCTCCCTCGTCCGCGAGCCCGATCGCCGGACTCCACTGCGACAACGAACGGGATGCGCGCGGGATTCCCGGTGGTGAGCGGAACCACCACGCTCACCGGACGGCGGGCGCCGGCGCGGGGTCCGATCGCTGTTCCGCGGTGCCGGGCCCGGCCGTGCCGCCGGCCGGGGGCACGGCGTCACGGACGGCGGCGCCGGAACCGGATGGGGTGCCGGCTTCCGGTTCCGGTCGCCCGAGCCGGGTGCGGACGGCTCCCGCGGCGCACGCGACGACCGCGAGCGCGCCCAGTGCTGTCGACCAGGTCAGGGATTCGCCCAGCAGCAGCGCGGCCCAGCCGAGGGTGAGCACCGGCTGGACCAGCTGGATCTGGCTGACCTGCGCCATCGGGCCCTGCGCGAGCCCGCGATACCACGCCAGGAAACCGAGGAACATGCTGACCACACCGAGATAGGCGAACGACGCCCACTGGGTGGGGGAGCCGGTCGGGGGCTGGATGACGATCGCGATCCCGCTGAGCGCGACCATCGGCGGCGCGGACAGGACGAGCGCCCAGGAGATGGTCTGCCAGGGCCCGAGCTCGCGGGACAGCAGTCCGCCTTCGGCGTACGCGGCGGCTGCCGCGACGACCGCGCCGAACAACAGCAGATCCGGCCAGTGGAGACCGGCGAAGCCGCCGGCGCGGAAGACCGCGAAGCCCACGGCGGCCACCGCTCCCGCCGCCGCGGCCCACCAGAACGCGCGCGGTGGTCGTTCCCCGGTCCGCAGCACCGCCAGGGCCGCCGTCGCCGCCGGGAGCAGCGCGATCACCACCGCGCTGTGGCCCGCCGACGTCATGGTGAGCGCGAAGCTGGTGAGTAGGGGGAAGCCCGCGACCACACCGGCCGCGACGACGCCGAGCCGGATCCATTGCCTGCCGCGGGGCAGCGGCCGGCGCGTCACGAGCAGTGCCGTGGCGGCCAGGACGGTGGCGACCACGGCGCGGGCGCAGGCAACGAAAAGTGGCGACATTCCGCCCTCGGCCACTGTGATCCGGGTGAGCGGGACAGTCAGCGAAAATGCCGCCACCCCGAGCAGCCCCCAGGCCGGCCCGGTCCGAGCGGGCGATAGCGGTACGTGACGCCGGTGAGTAGCGCTACTATGATCTTTCATGGTCGACGATAGCAGTTCGCGGATCGTCGCGGACCTCCGCGCATGGATCGCCACCGCCCCCGCCGGGGCCGCACTGCCGTCCACGCGCACGCTGGTGACGCGGTACACGGCGAGTCCGGTCACCGTCCAGAAGGCGATACGGACACTGGTGGCACAGGGGCTGGTGGAGAGCCGGCCAGGGGTCGGCACGTTCGTGCAGGCGGTGCGGCCGGCCCGGCCGGCCGATTACGGATGGCAGACCGCCGCCCTCGGCGCACCGCGCGGCCGGCGCGCCCAGATGTCCACGGTCCTGCGGACGGTGCCCAACGACCGCATAGCGCTGCATTCGGGGTACCCCGACCGGGAACTGCTCCCGGTCCGCCTGGTCCGCGCCGCCTTCGCCCGGGCCGCACGCGGCGATGCCGCGATCGGCCGCCCGCCGACCGCGGGGGCTCCGGAACTACAGAGCTGGTTCGCCACCGAACTGGCGACGGTGACCCCGGCCGGTGTGCTGCCGCCGGTGCCCAGCGATGTGATCGTGTTCGGCGGCAGTCAGAGCGGCCTCAACACGACCTTCCAGTCGCTGGTCGGCCCCGGCCGGCCGCTGCTGGTGGAATCGCCGACCTATTGGGGTGCGCTGATGGCCGCCGAGCGGGCCGGGGTGCTTGTGGTGCCGGTGCCGAGCGGTCCGCAGGGGCCGCGGCCGGCGGAACTGGCCCGCGCGTTCGAGCAGACCGGGGCCCGCGCCTTCTACGCGCAACCCCATTTCGCCAATCCCACCGGCGCCCAGTGGGCGCCGCAGACCGCCGCGCGAGTGCTCGAGGTGGTGCGCGAGCACGGGGCCTTCCTGATCGAGGACGACTGGGCGCACGATTTCGGCATCGACTCGGTGCCGGTCCCACTGGCCGCGCGCGACGACAGCGGACACGTGATCTATCTGCGGTCGCTCACCAAGAGCGTCTCCCCGTCGGTGCGGATCGCCGCCGTCGTCGCGCGCGGGCCGGCACGCGACCGGATTCTCTCCGACGCCCAGGCCGAGTCGATGTACGTGAGCGGACTGCTCCAGGCGGTCGCGTTCGATGTGGTGTCGCATCCGGGGTGGCGCACCCACCTGCGCGGTCTGGGGCAGCGCCTGGCGATCCGCCGCGACCTGCTGCTGACCGCGCTCCGAGAGCACGCCCCCGACGCGGTCCCGGAACTGATCCCGCGAGGCGGGCTCAACCTCTGGGTCCGGTTACCCGAACACACCGATCTCGCCCGGCTCGTCCGGGACTGCGAGGCCGGGGGCGTGATCGTGGCCCCGGGCGACGAGTGGTTCCCCGCCGAGCCCACGGGCGCCTACCTGCGGATCAACTACTCCGGGCCGAATCCGGGCGCGTTCGCCGACGGTGCCCGCGTCATCGCCCGGGCGCTGGCCCGGCAGCATCCGGGCCGCCGGGCGGGCGAGGGCGTGGCCCCGGGCCGGTAGCGGGTCCGGACCGGATGCCGCCCCGAGCCGGGCGCACTCGGCGAGTCGACCCACCCGGCGCGCCGGTGTCGGCGCGGCCGGGTCGCCGGGGTCAGCCCGCGGCGTGATCTTCCAGGAAGACCTTCCGGCACGACGGCGCGCAGAACGCGTAGTCGACTCCCGCGTGTGTCGCGGTGAACTGGGCGGTGGCCCACTCCACGACCATTCCGCACGTCGGATCGATGGCGCAGCCCTCCGGGGCCTCCGGCCGCTGTCCGGAGTCGCGGAAATCCTGGGTCATCAGCCGGGTGAGTTCGGTGCTCGTGGTCGACCGGCCCAAGGTGCCGACGCAGTGCTCCCGCAGGCCGACGATCTGTACGACACAATGGGGTTCGCGGTGCAGGCGTCCGGGATCGGTCTCGGTCGCGGCGACGGCATCGGTGATCATCGCAACGATGTAGCGGCCGAAGTCGCGGTCGTTGCTCCATGACTGCGGCACGGTGAGCCGCACCAGATAGCGCGGTGCGGTGTCGACGTCGGGGCCGCCGGTCACCCAGGTACGTGGTTGCCGGATCAGTACATGGGTGAATTCTCGCGCCCGGCGCATGGTTTCGTCCGGTGCGGACTCGGCGGCGGTGACGGCGGCCAGGACGCGTTCGCCGAGATCACGTTCGGCCGCCGCGTCGAGTGCGCGCCCGGTGACCGATATCTCCAGCGTCATCATGGCCGGGTCTCCTCCGCGAGTTGTGTGGTCGCGCGGTGGTGACCGGCGGCCAGGGCGAGTAGTTCGTCGACCGACCACTGGTCGTCGACGTGGACTCCGTATTTCGCGGCGAGTACCGCGCCGTCCGGGGCGATGAGGAAGTCCGCCGGCAGGCCCAGGCGGCCGCCCTCCGGGTGGCTCGGCGGCGCCGGGCGGTCGCCGCGCCGGCCGGTCGCGGCGATCTCGGCGCCGACCGCGCGTGCGATGGCGGGCCATCCGCGCGGGTCCAGGAGGGCTCGTCCGCCGGATTCCACGCCGAACTCCCGGTAGAGCACCCGGTCCGGATCGGCGATCACGTCCAAGGGTAGGTCGGCGGTGTACTTGCGCAATTCGGCGGCAGTGGAGTGGAAGACGACCACTTCCCGGATTCCGCCGGCCCGGATATCGGACAACCGGTTCACGATCGAGCGCAGGTGCAGATTGCAGACCGGACAGCCGGCGAAGCGCCGGAACTGCAGGTGGACGAGGTCCCGGGAATGCGGGACCGGAACGTCCGCGCCGGTGACGGCGGTGAGTGTACGGCCGGGGACAGGGTCGGGTGGCGCCACGGATTTCTCCTTTGGAGTACAAGGTACGCTTACAATCAGTATGCGCGTATCCAGTACGCTGTCAATCCGTGCCCAGGCCGCGTTCGCTCACCGAGGACCAGTTGGTCGGCGCTGCCCTGGCGGTGATCGACCGCGAGGGATTGGCCGCGCTGACCATGCGCGCGGTCGCCAAGGAACTCGGGATGGCCACCATGGGCCTGTACCGGTACGTCGCCGACCGGCAGGCGCTGGAGATACTGGTCGTCGATCATGTTTTCGACTCCGTCGATCTCGTCCTGCCCCAGGCGCACTGGACCGACCGGATCCGCTCGCTGATGAACCGGCTGCGCGTAGCGGTCGCGAAGCATCCTGCCGCGGTACCGCTGGTGCTGCGGCACCGGCAGGCGGCGCGGGGATCGTTACGGCTCATCGATGCGATGCTCGCGGTACTCACCGACGGCGGATTCTCCGGTGTGGACCGAGTGGTGGCGCAGCGTACGCTGATCGGTTTCCTGCTCGGGTTCCTGCAGAACGAGTACTACGCCGGGCTGTCGGGACCGGGCACGCTCACCATGTCGGAACTCTCGCCGGCGGATTTCCCGTTTCTCGTCGATACCGCGCGGGAGGCGAGGTCGGTCCCGGCGGACGAGGAATTCGGGCGCGGGCTCGATATCGTGCTGCGCGGCCTGGTCGCGGGCTGATCCACGGCTGTGCGCCCGCCGGCCGGTCACTCCTCGGGTGTCTCCCGGTCGTCGTCGGGGTGCTCCCCGGCCAGAACCTTTCCCAATCGGACTCTCGCGGGGGAACGCGTGACGACCTCCTCGAGAATGGCGAGGGCCTCCGCCTCGGTGCTGCGGCCGTTATTGTCCGCGCGGATACGCAGGGCGCGATACACCGCGTCCGGTACATGTCGAACAGATAGCGTCACCATGGCGGGCGTCTTTCGTCGACAGTGGTCGGTGACCCGATTATATTTCGCGCTCCGGCAAACTTCCGGTGTCGGCGGTCTCGTTCCGATATATGCCTCGCGGCGAGCTCCGGGCGGGCCGAACCGGGCCCATTCGCTTCCCGGACGTAGAGTAATCGGCCGAAAGCTGTTCCGGCACAGCGAATATAGCGCAAAATCGGGAATCGTCTGTGCGAAGAGAAAGTCCGGACCGGATGGTTCGGCACGGTGCGCGCTGTTCCGCGCGCATCCGGAAAGTGAGGCGGATATGAATCACAAGCTCTGGTTGCTCGGTCGGCTCGCCGCGGTGGGCGGGCATATCCTCGGCGAGAAGATCACCCGGCACCGGGCCCGCGCGATCGACGATGTGCCCGCCTCCGGCGCCGCGCTCACCGCCGAATGGCTGACCGCGGTGCTCTGCCGGGACACTCCCGGCGCGGAAGTGGCGTCCTTCGACACCGCGGGCGGTAGCAGCGGCACCTCCACACGGGTCGCGATCCGGGTGGAGTACAACGAGGCGGGCCGGGCGGCCGGGCTACCGGAGGCGTTGTTCGCCAAGACCACGACCTCGCTCAGCCAGCGCATTCTGCTCGGCGGCGGCAAGATGATCGACGGTGAGACGCGGTTCTTCCGCGATTTCCGGCCGAAACTGGAGATCCAGGCCCCACTCGGCTACTGGGGTGCCTCGGATCCGGCTTCGTGGCGGTCGATCGCGCTGATGGAGGATATCGCCGTGACGCGAGGGGCGGTGTTCAGTGAACCGACCGCCCCGATCGGCCGCACCGAAATGGAGGATCTGGTCCGCAATCTCGCCCGGCTGCACGGGACATTCTGGGAGGATCCCGCCATCGAGGTGCTCAAGACCACCAACGAGGCGCTGCGGGCCTATCTCGCGGCCATCGATATGAAGACCCGCTGTGCGGTGGGCCTGGAGCGGGCGGCCGAGGTGGTCCCGGAGAACCTGCACGGACAGGCGGACCGGTTGTGGTCCGGTGTCGAGCGTGCGGTGGATCTGGCCACCACCGAACTCCCGCACACCCTGCTGCACGGTGACCCGCATATCGGTCAGACCTACCGGACCGCCGAGGGGCGGATGGGTTATGTGGATTGGCAGGTCGTCATGCGCGGCGGCTGGGGGCACGATTTCGCCTACACGGTCAATTCCGGGTGCGAACCGGAGGATCGCCGGGCGTGGGCCGAAGATCTGCTGCGGGCGTATCTGGAGGAACTGGCCGACGCCGGCGGTGTGGCACCCGATTTCGATACCGCGTGGCTGATCTACCGGCAGCAGTCGATGTTCGCCTATGCGGCATGGGCGTTCACCATCGGCCGGGCCGCGTATCAGCCGGAGATGCAATCGAAGGAGACCTGCCTCACACTTTTGCGGCGGATCACCTCGGCCATCGACGACAATCGATCACTGGACGCACTGGGCGTGTGAGAACCGTGGCACCGGTCGGGTTCGGGATTCGCCGAGCCCGGCCGCGTCGCGGTAGCGGTGAAGCCGGGTGAATTCATTCGGACCGGACCGGTCGAACCATGCGGACTAGTCCAATAAAGGACGAAAAGTACGGTCGTACAACTTGTTTCGGAATCGTTCGGAATTCGTGACCATGTCGTACCATCGCCTGGTTCCGGCTCGAGTCAGGAGATTTCCGCAGGAGGGGCCTCGAACCGGGATCGGCCGGTGGAAAACCATCGGCTCCGCAACCGGACGGTATGGAGTTCGTTCTTGACCACCTCGGATTACCGAAGACAAGCACAGGCCCACGTGCACGGTTCGCCGATCGATTCCGATGATCCGCGGATACCGCTGTACCTGCCGGAATTCGCCGCCGATCCGCACCGGTTCTACCGCGAGATGCGGGCTCGGTACGGCTCATTGGCGCCGGTGGAGCTCGCTCCCGGGGTACCTGCCACCCTGGTGATCGGCTACAACACCGCCCTGCGGGTGCTCAACGATCCGGATCGTTTCCCCGCCGACCCCAGGATCTGGCAGAAGGATATCCCGGCCGAATGCCCGATTCTGCCGCTGCTGGAATGGCGCCCGATGGCCAGCCGGTGCGCCGGACAGGAGTTCGTGCGCTATCGCCAGGCGATCACCGCGAGCATGGACGAAGTGGATATGTACGCGATCCACACGGTCGTCGAGAACATCGCGGGCCCGCTGATCAACTCGTTCTGCCAGGACGGCCGGGCGGAGCTGATCCAGCAGTATGTGTTCCCGCTGGCATTCCAGGTGATCAACTATCTGCTCGGCTGCCCGCCGGAGATCGGGCAGCAGGTCGCGGCCGGGACGGCCGCGCTGCTGGAGGGAGTGGACGCCGAAGCCGGCAGCCGGATGCTGGGCGAGGCCCTGATGAATCTGGTACTGCTCAAACGCGAGGACCCGGGTAGCGATATCACCTCGGTGCTGCTGCAGCATCCGGTCGAGCTGACCGAGGAGGAGGTTTCCCACCACGTCTCGCAGGTGTACGGCACCGGGATCGAATTCGAACTCAACCTCATCGTCAACACCCTGCTGCTGATCCTCACCGACGAACGTTTCGGCGGCAGTGTCCTCGGCGGAAACCTCACCTCCCGCGACGCCCTGGACGAAGTGCTGTTCAACGACCCGCCGCTGGCGAACCTGCTCATCACCTATCCGCGGATGCCGATCCTGCTCGACGATGTGTGGCTGCCCGCGCATCAGCCCGTGGTGATCAGCATGGCGGCCTGTAACAACGACCCCGCCATCCGTACCTCGGAGCTGACCGGTAATCGCGCCCATCTGGCGTGGGGCCTGGGCCCGCACGCCTGCCCCGCCCAATCGCTGGCCTATATGGTCGCCGAGGGCGCCATCGATCAGCTGCTGGACGCGGTCCCGGAGATGCGCGCGGACTTCCCCGACGGCGAGCCGGTCTGGCGGCCGGGCCCCTTCCATCGGTCGCTGGCGGGCCTGCCGGTGACATTTCCCCCGCAGGCCCCGCTGCCCGGATACGCGGATACCTCCCCCCGGCCCGCGGTCCGCGCCTGAGCCCAGCGGCGCCCCGCCACAGGGCCCGGATCCGGCCGGGTCCGGGCCCTGCGGGCGAGCACAGCGATTCCGGCGGCGGAGTGGACGCCGGGGGATGGGAGTCCGATCCCGCGCGAGGTGAAGTACTTGAATCCGGATTCAAGTTTGGGCTACCGTCGGGAGGGCATCGAACCGCGCCCCGACGATCGGAGTTCTCGTGGAACTGTTCACCTCGACCGAGCGTGCCCGCGAGTACCGGCGCGCCCTGCTCGCCTTCATGGACGAGCGCGTGTATCCGGCCGAGCCGGTGTATGCCGAGCAGATGGCCGCGGCGGGCGATCCGCATCATCATCCGCGGATCCTCGAGGATCTCAAGGCCGAGGCCAAGGAGCGGGGATTGTGGAATCTGTTCCATCCGCATCCGGAGTGGGGTCCGGGCCTGTCCAATCTGGAGTACGCGCCGCTGGCCGAGATCATGGGCCGTAGTCCGGCGCTGGCCCCCGAGGCGTGCAACTGTTCGGCGCCCGATACCGGAAATATGGAGGTCTTCACCCTCTTCGGTACCGAAGAGCACAAGCAGCGCTGGCTGGAACCGCTGCTGGACGGCACCATCCGATCGGCCTTCGCGATGACCGAACCCGGGGTCGCCAGTTCCGATGCCACCAATGTGGAGATGCGGATGGAACGCGACGGCGACGAGTACGTGCTCAACGGCCGTAAGTGGTTCGCCTCCAATGCCATGCACGCCAACTGCAAGGTGCTCATCGTGATGGGCAAGACCGACCCGGACGCGCCCAAACATCGCCAGCAGTCGATGATGGTGGTGCCGATCGACGCGCCGGGCGTCACCGTCGTCCGTAATCTGCCGGTGTTCGGCTATGTCGATCGGGAGGGGCACGCCGAGATCGAGTTCACCGATGTCCGGGTCCCGGTCACAGATGTGCTGAAGGGCGAGGGCGAGGGCTTCGCGATCAGCCAGGCCCGGCTGGGTCCCGGCCGTATCCATCACGCCATGCGCGCGATCGGGATGGCCGAACGCGCGCTGGAACTCATGTGCGCCCGGGCGGATTCGCGAACCACGTTCGGGCGCAAGGTCAGCGAACGGGCCAATATCCGGGACTGGATCGCCGAGGCGCGTATCGATATCGAGCAGGCGCGGCTGCTCACCCTGAAAACCGCCTGGATGATGGATACGGTCGGCAACAAGGAGGCCCGCACCGAGATCGCCGCGATCAAGATCGCCGCGCCGGTGATGGCGTTGCGGATCGTCGATCGCGCCATCCAGGTGTACGGCGCGGCGGGCGTGACCGAGGATTTCCCGCTCGCGAGCATGTACGCGCATCTGCGCACGTTGCGGATCGCCGACGGCCCCGACGAGGTGCACAAGCTGACGATCGCCCGGGCCGAGCTCGGTAAGGCCCGCGCGGCGGCCGAAGCCGCCGGTAGCTAGTGGCCCCCGCCCGGGCTCGGGGACGTGGCCCGGGCGCTCCGGCTCGCCGCCCGATACGTTGGAGTTGTCCGGTCGGCGCTCCGCTGTTCCCTCGGCGCGACCCGGACGGGCACGAGGAGGCATCCCATGACGGTCGAGACCGGAACCGCACCGCGTCGGCGGCACATCCTGCTGGAGCTGGGCTTCGCCACCACCCGGGTCGGCGACGAGCTGCACGGGTCGGCGACGAGCACCCCGCAGATGCACGTCCCCGGCACCGAGCGGCTGCGCACCTCGGTGCTCGCCACCTGGACCGATACCGTGACCGGGCTGCTGGCCGCGCTCACCCTGGGACCGCGCGTGCCGGTCACCCTCGAACTCGATGTGCACCTGTACCGGCCGGCGCCGGCCGCCGGCGAGGTGCGGGCGGTGGGACGCAAGATCAAAGCGGGTCGGTCGGTGTTCGTGGCGGAGGTCGAATGGACCGTCGACGGCGAACCGTTCGCCTTCGGCGGCGGCTCGTTCATGGTCTCGCCCGACGCGGATCTGCGGCTGCCCGCGGGGCTGAGCGTCGATATGCCGGTATCGGACCGGCTGCTCGAGGTGCCGCTCGCCGAACGAGCGGGGTGTGTGCGCCGCGCCCCGGGGACCGCGGTGCTGCCGCGCACGGACGACGGCCTGAACGCTTCCCGGACCGTGAACGGCGGCCTGATCGCGCTCGCGGCGGAGGAGGCCATCCTGTCGCTGGCGCCCGGGTCCACCCTGAGCACGCTCGGTCTGCGGTACCTGCAACCCGCCCGGGTGGGCCCGGTGGTGGCCGACGCGACACTGCGGGCCGAGGTGGGCCGGGCGACGCTGCGCGATACCGGGAACTCCGATCGGCTCACCACGCTGGCGACGGGCCGCCTGTTCCCGGCGTGAGCGCGGTGTCCGAGCCCGTTCGTCCCCGCTGCCACCGGCTTCTCTTGTCCGGGCGGTCTGCGATGTCGGAGTCTGTCCGCGCCCGCCGCTACCGGTTTCCGCGAGTCGGCCGGACCGCGATGACGGCGAGTGCCCGGTGAACGCCCGGCAGGAGAAGACATCCCCGGGCCGGACGGCCGGCGGGGGAGTCGGCAGCGGATCCGGGGCCGGGACGACCGGCGGGGGAGCCGGGGCGGAGCTCACCGGGCGCGGGACGGCCGGCGGGGGAGCCGGGGCGGAGCTCACCGGGGCCGGGACGACCGGCGGGGGAGCCGCGGCGGAGCTCACCGGGGCCGGTCGTGCGACCCGGCCCGCCCCGAAGAGCCGCCGCGGGATCCGGACCCGTGCGGCGCTCCTCGCCGCGGCCCGTACGGTTTTCGAGGCCGACGGGTTCGTGGATGCCCGGATCAGCGATATCACCCGGACCGCCGGGGTGGCGTCGGGGTCGTTCTACACCCATTTCGACAGCAAGGAAGAGATTTTCGCCGCCGTAGTCGAGCAGGTCCGGGAGGAGATGCTGCATCCGCACGTCCGGGCACGCGCCGGGAGCGGCGATCCACGCGACTGGATCGCCGCCGCCAACCGGGAGTACCTGAGGTCCTATCGACGCAACGCGCGGCTGATGGCCGTTCTGGAGCAGGTATCCCGGGTCGACCCGCATTTCGCCGCGCTGCGGGCCGAGCGTGCCTCCGCGTTCATCGAGCGCAATGCGGCATTGATCCGCGACCTGCAGGAGCGTGGTCTGGTCACGCGCCGGTTGGACGCGCGGGTGACGGCGCTGGCGTTGTCGAGCATGGTGAGCAAGGTGGCGTATCTGGTGTTCGTGGAGGGTGAGCGGATCGAACTCGACACATTGCTCGAAACACTCGACTGGATCTGGTGCAACGCCCTGCAATTGCCGGAAACCCGTGGTAGGGCAACCAGTTCCGATCGAATCTAGGACGACCTTTCCGCGGTACCGCGCCCACGGCCGGCAGCGCTACGGGGTGAGTTGTCGGCGGGGCCCGCGATTCGCGGACAGGCACCGTGGCGAGCGACCGTCGCAGGCCCTGGCCGAGGTTTCCGGCAGCCTGCGTCAGTGTCGCGGTTCTGCCGAATGCCTCGCGGACGACTCGGAAACGATAGGGGCAGAGAACGACCGAAACCGGCCGCCGGACAGCGTCGCCAGTGAACCGGACCCGATTCGTTCGCCGTCGCCTCCCACATCACCACCGACCTCGATCCGGAGAACATGGAGCGCGCGTTCGAGGCGTACCGGCAGAGCGGCCTCTTCGCCCGGTCCCGCAGTCGCGCGGAATTCGCCAGGTTCTTCGACGGTCTGGAACCGCTGGAACCGCGTGTCGTGGTGGCCAACCGGTGGCGCCCGGTGGATGAGTCGCCGGAGTGGCCGGATACGCAGGTGAACCGCTGGGCCGGGGCCGCGCGGAAGCCGTAGCGGGCCGGGTGGCCGACTGTCACCGGGCACGGTGCCCGGCTCGGACTCGGGCACCTGTCCAGGGCGGTCCGTGGTTACTCCGGTCGCGGGGTCGCGGAGAAACCACGGAACCGGCGCAGGTATCCGACGATGCGGCGCAGCGGCACCGCGCGCGGCCAATCGTCCGGTCGGAAATAGGCGTCGGTGCCACCATCGACGAAGAGGACGCTGCCGCAGAGGAATTCCGCCGACGGCGACAGCATCATGGCGACCCAGTCGGCGATGTGTTCCGGTGTGCCGAACCCGCCGGTGGGGACCGGGAACGCGTTGACGGCCTTGGCCTCGGTGGGGGAGGCCAGCTGGCGTTCGAGCAGCGGGGTGAGGATCGCGCCGGGGGCGATGACATTGAGCCGGATACCCGCACCGGCCCATTCCGGCCGGACGGCGTGGCGGCGGACCCAGCGGCTGACCGCGATCTTGGAGGCCGCGTATACGAACGGCGCCGCCCGCTTACCGAAGATCCGCACGGTCCGGACGGCGCGTTCGGTATCGCCGGCCAGGAACGCCGCCACTGCCCGGCGCGGCACCGCCGGGACCGTGGTGGTGGAATTGCTGCCGAAGGCGACGGCCCGTGCGGATCCGGTCGCCGCGAGTGCCGGCCGCCAGCCCTCGAGGAGTTCGACCGTGCCGAGATAGTTCACCGCGGCGATCACCGGCCACCGGGCGGGATCCGGTACCGGGCCCAGTCCGGCCGCGAGGACGGCGCCGTCCAGCCGACCGTCCGCGGCGCGCAGTACCGCCTCTATCGCGTCGCGCCGGCCCGCCGCGGTGGAGAGGTCGGCGACAATATCGGTCTCCTGGATGTCCACACCGATCACGCGGTGGCCTTCGGCGGCCAGTTTGTCGGCGACCGCCCTGCCCATCCCCGACGCCGCTCCCGTGACCGCGTAGACACCCATCCGAATTCCCTTCGTCCGCCCCGGGACTGCCGTGCCGGGGCCATTCGACGGAGTCTGTCAAAAGTACGGTGTCTGTCAAGCGGTCTGGAGTGATTCCGGGCGGCCCGGCCGACCGGACGCCGGCTCCCGACAGCCGGTCAGCCGGGCAGGCGCAGGTACTCGGGGAGGGTGAAACAGACGAGGCCGAGGTCATAGCCCTTCTGCACGTACACCTCGGTGGCCGCGCCGTCGGCCGACACCACGTGCCGCCCGGAGGTCGCCGGCGCCCAATCGGCGGTGTACGTCCCGGGTCCCGCCTGCTCGATCGGCCCGAACGTGCCACCGACCGGCTGCCCGTTCACGCGGTCCTCCAGCGCGTTCACGCCGTCCCCGCGGACCGTGACGGTGTAGGTGCACCCGGTCCCCTACTGGACGAAGCCGAGACCGACACCGCCGGAGACGCTCACACTCGACACCGCGGCCGAGGCGCCGGCCGCGGGTCCGAACACGGTCGCGGCGGCGAGGACACCGCTGGTGACAAGCGTGTACGCGGCGGTCGTCATGGTGTGTGCTCCGGTCGGATCGACAGTGGGTACACGGTGCAACGTCCTGTAACCAGTGCAGCACTCCGGGGTCGCGTGGGACAGCCCCGGTCGGTCACGAAGTGGTTCCGGTCGGTGCCGGTGGACGCTCGCCGGGGCCGGCCGCCGCACCCGCCTCGACTGGCACATGTCGGCGGGTATGTAACACCTGGAGGCCTTCCGGGGAATAACCGGGCGCAAAAGTTCTGGCCACTGGACGATTGCCGGCGGAATGCTGCCGGGGCCGGTGCTGGTGTCACGGTGATATCGCGAAGTGGCATAACCGTTGAACGCGGCGAGTATTGCGGAATTCTCACCGAACAGGGCGGTTATTGGTCAGCAATTTAAAGGATGAGGTTTCCGTTTAATTCCTGATATGCACTCCACCTCCGAATATCGGTATGGTCCTGTGCGCGAATGAAATCGCAGCCGCCCGGCCCAGGGTCGGTTCACGTGAGAAGGAATTGAACGTAATGAAGTTCGGCACTTTCGCCGCAACCGCACTTCTGTCCGTTGCCGCTGTAGGGATTTCCGCCGGCGTGGTGCACGCCGAACCCGCGGCACCGGCTCCGGAGATCAAGAGCGAGGGCGTCGACCAGGGCGTCGCCTATGAGACCAGCGTCGACCAGAAGACCCAGACGATCACCACCGAGGTCCAGGACGGGCGGTTCGAGCTGACGCCGGACGGCGCCAAGGCGGTGCTCAAAGCCGTCAGCGGCGCGGTGGTGGCCGAAGTGCCGCTGCAGTACGAGATCTCCGGCAGCGAGATGGCGGTGGCCCACGAGATCAGCGCCGACGGGACCACCCTCGAGCTGACCCCGACGGTCACCGCCGAGAACATCGGCGAGATGCGGCCGGTCAGCTCGATGGCACGGCTGACCACCGAGCTGCAGGAGAACGTCGTCGGTGTCGCGGCCGGCGCGGTGCTCGGCGGTCTGCTCGGCGCACTCGTCGGGCTCGGGTTCCTCAGCATCATCACCGGCCCGATCGGGCTGGTCGTGGGTGCGGTTGCCGGCGGTTACATCACCGGCGGACAGCCGTTCGTCGACGCGGTGACGGCCGTGCTGCGCGGCGAACCGTGACCCAGCCGGGCCCGGAGGAGGACGGCGGGAACCCGCCGCTCTCGCCACAGGACAAGCGCGCCCGGGTCGGTGCCACCGCCGCCGCGATCGCCATCGCGGCGGTGGTGACCTCGATCGTGCTCGGCATCGGCGTGGCCGCGCTGCTGGCCACCGCCGGCAGCGACGAGACGACCGAGGATCTCGCCGCCCCGGCCGCCGTCGAGACGACGACCGCCGGCGGGGCGACCGAGACCTCGCCCGCCCCGGTGGCGCCGCCGTCGGTGCTGGTGCCTTCGACGGCCCCGCCGACCACCACCCCCTCCACGGTCGGTATCGCGGGTTCGGCCAACAAAGAGGCCAAACAGGCCCCGCCGAAGGTCGAGGTGGCGGCCGGCGAATGTCTGAGCGCGCTCGGCGAGAAGGAGGTCGCCAAGGCCTCCTGCGGTAGTCCGGAATCCCGTTACAAGGTGTCCGGTGCCGGCCCGGCGGGGACCGCGTGCCCCGCGGACGCCGACTCCAGCCACACCATCGGCGAGACGACCCTGTGCCTCGATATCGACTGGGTCGTCGGCAGCTGTGTGGATGTCTCGGGCGACCAGCCGCAACGCACGGAATGCGGGCCGGGCGGGGTGCAGGTGATCAGCATCCTGCCGGACACCGTGGATGTGAACGCGTGCCCGTCGGCCGACCGGGGGTTCGTCTACGACCAACGCCGGTTCGTGGTCTGTATCGGCGACCGCTAGACCGGTCCGGCCGCCCGGTGACCGACCGGGCGGCCGGGTTCCGCCGCGTCGATTCCGGCGATCCGGGCCGGGTTAAGCTGATTCATGGCTCTGTCCCGACGTCGGTTACTACAGGCCGGCACCGCCGGAGCAGCCGCCCTCCTGGCCGGAGCAGGTCTCGCGAGCAGCGCTCCGTATCGTGCGCCGCGATGGCTGGGTGATCCCTTCACCCTGGGGGTGGCGTCCGGCGATCCGCTGCCCGACGGGATCGTGCTGTGGACCCGGCTGGCTCCGGACCCGTTCGCGCCCGATGCGCTCGGCGGTACCGCGCGGGCGCCGGTCACCGTCGAGTACGAGGTCGCCGAGGACGAGCATTTCCGCCGTATCGCCGCGCGTGGCAGCGCGGTGGCCACCCGGGCACTGGCCCACAGTGTGCACCCCGAGGTCCGCGGGCTGGCGCCGGATCGCTGGTACTACTACCGCTTCCGCGCCGGTGCGGCCATCTCCCCGGTGGGCCGCACCCGCACCGCGCCCGCCGCGGGTGCGCGGGTGGCGCGGCTGCGCTTCGCCTTCGCCTCCTGCCAGCACTGGAGTTCCGGCTACTACACCGCCTATCGGCATCTGTGTGACGAGGACCTCGACTTCGTGGTGCATCTGGGCGATTACATCTACGAGAAAGAATGGGCGCGCGGCCGCGCGGGCCTCTCGATCCCGGAGACGTTGCGCGCGGAGGCCGTCGATCTCACCGGTTACCGGCTGCGGTACGCGCAGTACAAGGCCGAACCCGAATTGCGGGCCGCGCACGCGGCCTTCCCCTGGATCTGCACCTTCGACGATCACGAGATCGACAACAACTGGGCCGGTTCCGACCCGGGCGCCGGGATCGATATCCATCTGCTGCCGGCCCTGTTCCGGCGGCGCCGCGCGGCCGCGTTCCGGGCGATGTACGAACATCTGCCGTTGCGCATCGAACAACTACCCGCCGGCCCCTACGTCCGGATGCACCGTCGTTACGCCTTCGGTGATCTCGCCGACCTCACCATGCTCGACACCCGCCAATACCGCACGTCGCTGGTCTGCGGTGACGGCGGAAATTTGGTGGTCGACTGTCCCGAGCGCTTCGCGGCGGACCGCACGATCCTGGGTGCGCCGCAACGCGATCGGCTGATCGACGGTCTCACGCGTTCCACCGCCCGCTGGCAGATCCTGGGCAATCAGGTCGCGATGGCGCAGTCCGACTACGACCCCGGCCCGGCGGTCGCGGTGGGTACCGACGCCTGGGACGGTTATGTCGCCGACCGCGACGCGGTGCTCGCCGCCGCGGCGGCGAGCGGGCGGGGAAATCTGGTGGTACTCACCGGGGATCGGCACGAGAACTACGTGGTCGATCTGCGCGGGAACTACCGCGACCCGCGATCGCCGGTCGTGGCCACCGAGTTCACCGGGACCTCGATCACCACCGGACGCGACGGTGCCGACCTTCCGCCGCGCGGCCGGACGCTGCTGGCCGCCAACCCCGATATGAAGTTCTTCAACGGCCAACGGGGATATGTCCGGGTCGAGGTCGACGAGCGGCTGTGGCGCGGCGACTACCGGGTGGTGCCCTATGTCGGCCGGCCGGGGGCGCCGATCGGTACCCGGGCCACCTATGTCGTGGAGCACGGCCGGCCCGGTGCGCAGGCCGCCTGGGATCCCGGGCCGGCCGGACCCGAGGTGGCGGTCTCCGTTCCGGCCCCCGCGGCCGGAGCGGGCAGATGAGCGGGGCGCGGCCGCGGGCCCGCATATTGGCCGAAAGTACCGATTTCGTGTCCGCGGGTATGTGCCTGCGACGGTGACCCAGGCCATAGTCTCGGAAAGATGTCCAGTACCGCAACGAGCACCGGCACCGGCGCCGGGCCCGGCCAGACCTTCGACTACGACGTCCTCGTCATCGGCTCCGGATTCGGGGGCAGCGTCAGCGCCCTGCGGTTGACCGAGAAGGGTTATCGGGTCGGCGTCCTGGAAGCCGGCCGCCGCTTCGCCGACGACGAATTCGCGAAAACCTCCTGGCGTGCCAGGCAGTACCTGTGGGCGCCGTATCTCGGATGCTTCGGTATCCAGCGGCTCGCGCTGCTGAAGAACACCCTCATCATGGCCGGGGCGGGAGTCGGTGGTGGCTCCCTCGTCTATGCCAACACCCTCTACGAACCGCCGGAGAAGTTCTTCCGCGACGGCCAGTGGGCGGGTATCACGGACTGGAAAGACGAGCTCACGCCCTACTACGACCAGGCCAAACGCATGCTGGGGGTGACCACGAATCCGGCGACCACGGCGACCGACCGGGTCTTCCTGGAGGTCGCCGAGGAAATGGGCGTCGCCGATTCCTATCAGCGGACGCCGGTCGGGGTCTTCTTCGGCGGCCCCGGGAGCCGGCCCGGCGACGATGTGCCGGATCCGTATTTCGGGGGCGTCGGGCCCGCGCGCCGCGCCTGCACCCACTGCGGCGAATGTATGACAGGCTGCCGGCACAACGCCAAGAACACCCTGGTCAAGAACTACCTGTACCTGGCCGAACAGGCCGGTGCCACGGTGCACGCGCTGCGCACCGTCACCGATGTGAAGCCGTTGCCGGGCGGCGGCTACGCGGTGGCGACGGTGACGACCGGCCGCTGGTTGCGCAAGAAACGCACCACCTTCACCGCCGAGCAGGTGATCTTCTCCGCGGCCTCCCTGGGCACCCAGCGACTGCTGCACAAGCTGCGTGACACCGGTTCACTACCCGATATCTCCGGCCGGCTGGGCTTCCTGTCCCGGACCAATTCCGAGGAACTGCTCGCGATCCGCAGCCGGGACAAGACCAGCGATTTCACCAAGGGGGTGGCGATCACCTCCTCGATCCACCCCGATCACGACACCCACATCGAACCGGTGCGCTACGGCAAGGGCAGCAATGTCATCTCGCTCATGGGCAGCGTCATGGTCGACGAGGAGCCGGGTGTGTCCAAACGCCGGCTGTGGCTGCGCGAGATCTGGCGCAACCGCCGCGACCTGCCCCATCTGCACAATCCCCGGGGCTGGTCGGAACAGATGATCGGACTGCTGGTGATGCAGTCGGTGGACAATTCGATCACCACCTACACCACACGCGGGTTGTTCGGCCGCAAGATGACCACCCGGCAGGGTGAGGGCGCCCCCAACCCGACCTGGATCCCGGCCGGTCACGAGGTGGGCCGCCGGGTCGCCGACAAGATCGACGGTATCGCCGGCGGCGCCACCAGCAGTGTGTTCAATATTCCGATGACCGGCCATTTCATCGGCGGTTGCGTGATCGGCGAGAGCCCGGAGACCGGTGTTGTGGACCCCTACCAGCGGCTCTTCGGTTACCCCGGGTTGCATGTGATCGACGGGTCGACGATTTCGGCCAACCTCGGCGTCAACCCCTCTCTCACCATCACCGCCCAGTCCGAACGCGCGGTGGCGATGTGGCCGAACAAGGGCCAGGTGGATCCGCGGCCGCCGCTCGGCGCACCCTATCGGCGGGTCGCCCCCGTGGCCCCGGCGTCCCCGGTGGTGCCGGCGTCGGCACCCGCGGCGCTGCGGCTGCCGCTGATCGAGGTGAATCACCGGCCCGATCCCGCCGCCGTCGGCGGGGAGGAGTCGCGCTGAGCGGCCGGGAACACCGGCCCGCCGATGGGGCGTCGAAGGCGTGTCCCGGGCCGGTTTTCCCGCAGGTGTGAGTGCCTTCACATACGCTGGTCAGTAGCTGATGAGAGGTGCCCGGTGACGCGGGCCCGGCGCTGCGGGCGTTTACCCAGGAAAAATCCCGGGTAACGGATTGAGGTCGATACTCGCCGGAACCCGGTCGCCGGCGAGCGCGACGTCATGGGTCGGCCGGGCCGACACGGACGCATGCGCCGGAGAGGACTGACCGTGACGGACCAGCAGCCGCAACCAGCACAGGTCGAAGCGCCACAACTCAAGAGGTCGGTCGCGGCCTCGGCAATGGGCAACGCCACCGAGTGGTTCGACTACGGCGTCTACGCCGCCACCGCCACTTACCTGACCGACGCATTCTTCCCCGGGGAACTCGGCACCCTCGGCACCATGCTCGGCTTCGCCATCTCCTTCGTCCTGCGGCCGGTCGGCGGCATGGTGTGGGGGCCCCTGGGCGACCGGGTGGGCCGCAAAGTCGTGCTGGCCACCACCATCCTGCTCATGGCGGCCGCCACCGGCCTGATCGGTGTGCTGCCGACCCACAGTCAGGTCGGGGTGCTCGCCCCCGTTCTTCTGATCCTGCTCCGTGTGGTGCAGGGTTTCTCGACCGGCGGTGAGTACGGTGGCGCTGCCACCTACCTGGCCGAATGCGCGAGCGACAAGAAACGCGGCTTCTTCGGCAGCTTCCTGGAGTTCGGCACGCTCGGCGGGTTCGTCGGCGGTTCCGCGGTCGTGCTGCTGTGCCAGCTCGTCCTCGGTTCGGACGCCATGCACGACTGGGGCTGGCGGATCCCGTTCCTGATCGCCGTCCCGCTGGGCGCGATCGGCTGGTACCTGCGGACCAAGCTCGACGAATCGCCGGTGTTCACCGAGGTCAACGAACAGGAGCATCCCGAAGGTGGGCTCCGGGTGCTGATCACCACCTACAAGCGTGAGCTCCTGACCCTGTCGGGTCTGGTCATCGCGCTGAACGTGGCGAACTACACCCTGCTCACCTACCAGCCGACCTACCTGCAGAACACCATCGGCCTCGGCGAGTCCACCACCACCGCCATGATGCTCGTCGGCCAAGTGGCGATGATGGCGTGTGTCCCGTTCTTCGGCCGGTTGTCCGACCGGACCGGCCGGCGGCCGCTGTGGCTGTTCTCGCTGGTCGGGCTGGCGGTGCTGGCGGTGCCGATGTACTGGCTGATGGGTGTGGGCACCGGCTGGGCGATCGTGGGCTTCGTCGTGCTGGGCCTGCTCTATGTGCCGCAGCTGTCCACGATCAGCGCGACCTTCCCGGCCATCTTCCCGACCCATGTGCGGTACGCCGGGTTCGCCCTGGCCTACAACGTGTCCACGGCCGCGTTCGGCGGTACCGCGCCGCTGGTGAACGAAGCGGTGATCGAGGCCACCGGATGGAGCCTGTTCCCCGCGCTCTATATGGTGGCCGCCGCGCTGATCGGTCTGGTGGCATGGTATTTCCTGCGCGAGACCGCCGGAACGTCGCTGCGTGGCACCGAGGTGCCCGATGCCGCCGAACCCGACCCGCCGGCCTCGGAAGAAAAGCAAATCGTCGCGTGACCCATGAGAAGGGCCGACCCTGTTATGAGTGATGTCCGCAACCCGCCGATCGCCGAAGTCGTGAATTCGGCGCTGGAACAGACCATCCCGGTGGCGCACCGGATGGGAGTGCATGCCGAGGAGGTGCGCCGCGGGTACGCCGCCGCCACGGTGCCCGTGGACGGCAACGGCAACCATTTCGGTGTCATGTACGCCGGGGTGCTGTTCACGGTGGGTGAGATCCTGGGCGGAGCCATCGCGGTGGCCAGCTTCGACACCGTCCGGTTCTACCCGCTGGTGAAAGACCTGCGGATCGTGTTCCGGAAACCGGCCACCACGGCGGTCCGCGCCCAGGCCACCCTGGACGACGCCGAGATCGACCGGATCGCGGCCGAGGCCGCGGCCAACGGTAAAGCGGACTTCACCCTGCGCGCGGTGCTCAGCGATACCGACGGCGTGATCGTCGCCGAAACCGAAGGGCTGTACCAGCTGCGCGCCCACCAGTGACCGAGGTCGCGGTAGCGACCAGCGGCGGTACCGGCCCGGCCTCCCGTATCGGGGAGCCGGGCCGCGCGGCCTGCCGGGGTCAGAGTCCGGCCGAACCGGTCGGCGTCGGGGGAACCATCCGCCAGGTGCCGCAGTTCTCGGTCTTGAAACCCGCGTCGGTCGGCTTCACGGTGACCCGGATGGGGCCCAGCTTCGTGTAGTTGTTCTCGATGATGTAGTGCATATTCGTGTTGTCGCCCTCGACCAACCGCAGCCGCCGCCAGTCGCAGCTCCGGGCGGGATCGGTGGGGCCGGCCGATTCCCACGTTCCGGGGCGGATATCGACGCCGACCCGGTAGACGCCGTCGCGCGATATGTGATCCGCCGGCTCGGCCGCCGCGATACCGCCACCCAGCACGGTCGCCGCCGACAACACCGCACCGGCGATCAGAAACGTGCTCGCACGCATTCGTTCTCCTCGGTAATTCTCTGTTCCTCGATACAGCGAGATCGTCCCGATCTCCCCGGCACGTCTACCAGAGTCGCGCTACCGATTTCGGAGAATCGCGATATTCCCGGAAAATCGCGGAAATATCCGTACGGCCCGCGAGTCGGGTGATTCGGTCGGCGTCGTCGGTACTTTCGCCTCCATGGGTGCGTCCCCGGGCGTGGCTCACCGCCGCAATATGCCCGCTACCGGTAGCGGTGTCCCCGCGTCCGGGCGCGCCCGTGCCAGGTGATCCTTCGCATCACGCATTCGAAACATAATCGATTCTGAAACATGGTCGATTCTGTCGATACGCGGACAGGTGGTGCACTGTGAAATGCGGATAGGTAGGGCACCGAATATCCCGAATTCGGTCGTACCGAGTGCCTTCGGCGCCGGATCCCGGCGCCTCACGCATTTTCCGCGACCACCGCGCACACGCCGCATGATCCGTCCCCGGCCACCTGCCCGCGGTGGAGGCTTCCGGTGACGCGTCGGCACAGGATCAGTCGATGTCGGCGCAATCACCGAGCCCCGGCGATTGCGCCGACAACGCCGAAGCGATTCCCGTGCGAGTCGCACGCGGCCCGGAGAGGGCCGAGGCCCGTCATCCCCGGCCGAAGGTGCTCGATGGTCGGCCTCCCGCGGGCGGCCGACCGCACATCGCCTGCCCGAAGCGCGAGTCCCTAGACGAGTAAGTCCAAACCCTGGTCAATGGTCGTAGGCGATCAGTGACCGGGTGACCGGTGCGCCGATCGTGTGGTTGTGCCAGATCGCG
>NZ_JBEXLL010000072.1:0-36034 GCF_040609955.1 Nocardia sp. NPDC004568 | reverse complement strand
CGTTTCCGTGTCGCCATGAATATCGAGCCTTTCCGCCCACAACGTGGGCATTCAGACTCTCACAACCCCCGGACCGAACCAGCGGGGTCAGGTCAGTCTGCTTAGCGTGACTTTCTCCGGGATGAGCCTCAACCCCTCTATGGGCATTTCCACCGGACCGATCGCCAGGCTCGGGAGATGCCCATCTCGGCGGCGACGTGCGCGATCGGGCGACTCCGGCAGCGTTCGACGAGGCGACGGCGCCCTTCGCGGCTCGAGGGGGCGTCGCGTGTGTCATCGCGGCCCGGCGTCCGTCGTGCACGGGAGCGTGCAGGGCGCGGCAGCGCGGCAGACCATTCCCATGGCCACGAGCACAGTCCAGCCGAACGTCGGATACAGGACTGAGAAAGTGTTAAGTAACCTGGTGGTTAGTTGGTGATGTTGAGGTTCCACCGCGTTGCTGGAGGGTGGGGGAACATCATCGACTCCACGAAACCGGGGGAACATCAAGCCCTCCAAGGAAGCGGGGGAACCTCAAACCCCCGTTCGTTGAAATCGTGGATCACCTGCCGCACATACGCTTGCGACACCTGCATCAACCGGGCGATCGCCGGGACGGGCTGATGCTGCGCTGATGCCATCACCACGATCGCGCGTCGCGTCCTGATCGGCTGTTTGCTTGTTTTGGTGATCTTCTGCAACCGGCGCCCCTCGTCCGGGGTCACCTCCCGCACGAATACTTCTGGTTTCCGGGCCATCGACACCACCTCCACCGGCAGCATCGCCGTCGGCAAGCGCACGATCAAACCGACACTCGGTATTACCGCCGCAACCTATCTGGACGAGGCACTAGGAAACACAAAACAAGGGCAACTGGACCGCCAGTTCACCGGAATTCAGGGGCCGCCATCTTCGAAGTGGCCTGCCTGCCACCTCAGCAATGCAGCAAGAACCTTCGCCTGCGCGGCAGCCATGCGTTCCGCTCCGCACCACTGACATAGTGAATTTCGAAGGTCACCCCGCCACACATCACGTCCACAGCAGGTTCCTCGACCAGTTTACCGTCCAGTCCCGGTATTGCCTGGTCGACACAATCGGCCCGGTCGCCAATCGAAGCATCACTCACCGAAACAACCGACTCGGGCACCATCGAGACAGGATCGACCTCGCTGTTTTCAGCTACTCAAAGAATTCTCGCTCAAACCGCACCTCAACGCGGGCAGGCGCGCTGGGCTCTTGTTCGATGACTACGTATGGGGCCAGCGTTCGTCCGATCGTCGGTGGTCCGCCACCCACTACACAAGCGACCGGACCGACCAGCAGAAGTCACGAAAGATCGAGGTTGGACTCAGCTCCTGAACACGGTCCAGACGGCCGGATGTTCCAGCACGGTCTCCGCCGAAAACATACCACTCTCCTGCAGGTGCGTCTGCAAACTTTTATCCGTCATGACGCCCTTAACGGCAATCTGGATGGGGTTCCGATCACCCAATGCCATAAGCTGAGCCGCCAACTTGCCCACGAGGTCGTTGCCCTCGGTCGACCTGAACGGATTGTAGAAGTAGAAGGCTGTGCCTTCGGAAAGATCGGCCCTGAGCAAATCCTGCGGGAGGAAGTGTACGTGCGATAAACCCAGCGCGGCTGCGCGCCCATAGGCGAAATGCGCGTATGCGGACTCCATCTCAAGCCCGATCACCTTGCCGACGGGAGTGACCGTCCCGAAGAATATACTGGCCTTACCGACGCCCGAACCGAGGTCGACCAGGACGTCTTTGTCTGTCAATTTCAGTGCTTTCGCCACCGGGGTCAGGTAGGCCATCCGCGACGGCTCCGGCCCGGCGATATGCGGCGGCTTTTCCGGCCCTAACCGAGACAGCCAGTCATACTGCTCGCTCGGCTTCTCCGCCGGCTTAATGCCGTGATATCGGTATTCCGGAATGCCCAAGACGTGGTCGACATGGCGGTCCACCTGCCTGCCGTAGCCGAGTTCGGTCGATTCCATGAGCTCGCGTCCCCAGGCTTCCCGCGCTCGACGCCGCGTAGCATCATCACCTCGGTAGAACAGACGTTCCCTCACCTCGAGGAAGTGCGGGTCGGTCTCCGTTCGCCCGAACTCCCACGGGTCGAGCGTGTCGGTCGCATAGTACCGTCTCAAATAGTCCCGGTTGGCGACAGCGGCGGCTTTGCCGACTTCCCGGTCGTCGTAGTACTGCCTGGTTTTCCTGTAGTACTCGGGGGTGAAGTACTCTTCGATGGGCACCCCAAATTTGGTCTTCCTGTCCTTGTCGGTCAGGGCAGGGTGAGCGAAGCGAAGCCCCCTGCCACTGTGACGCTCGGCGAGATACGGGGCTGCTCGTTGCACCAACTGCTCGCATAACTCGTCGGTGGCGTCGGCCATCAAGACTCGCAGTATGTCCGCCCTCAGCAACGGGTCTCACGCCCGTGCACGTGATGGGTGCAGGGCACACCCCTTACCAACCGCCGGGCTGGGGCCCACGATGAACCACAGCAGCACTTCCACAACCCCAATGTGCTGTCACCGCACCCTCTTTCCCGGAGGAAGGCAGCGCTCAGCTCACTGCTGCAAAAAATCGGCATTTCGTCTGCGGTAGCCTCTCGCTGCGGTGGATTCACGATTTCCGGCCTTGACCATCAACTCCCAGAGGCATGCTGCGTGGGAGATCCGTGTCCAGGTCGATGGTATCTTGACCGGGGCCCTGTGGGCGGGTCACGGACGCAGCGCGCGTCGTTGCGCACGGCCTGCGTCCTCATCTCCCAAGTCGATACAGCCGGTGACGGCCGGCATCGATTCCAGTACCTTGGGTGAGATCGTTCTGGCTCCTGCGACTGGCCGACGATGAGTGCCCTGCTCGAACGAAGTCTCTACCAGCGAAAGTTGGCCAACATACGATCGCCGCGACTGCGACGCCCCGAGTCGGAGGGCACGAAGGTCCCAGACCTACGATCGATTTCGTCTCGAGCGCCTCACCTGTCAGTGCTGCTTCATAGGATTCACAGCAGACACTCTTTCATGGATTACGAAACACGGGGCGTGCTCAGTGAACACAACAGGCCGCAGGCGCCAGTCTGCCAGCCCGGAGCCGACGATCGTACCGGTCTCCCGGCTCCCGGACCGTGTGCTGACCGGCGAGATCGTGCTACCGAAGTACGGGCTCACCCGGGGCGCTGTCCGGCAGATCGGGCGCGCCCGTACCGCCGCGCTGCTGCTGACCTCGGGCGAGGCGGTCGGCGATGTCGTCGACAAGCTCGGGTACTACGACGAACCCCATCTCGCCCGGGCACTGCGCCGGTACGTCGGGCGGACGGCGCAGCAGCTGCGCACGGGCGAGGGCGGCGCGATCGCGCTCGACACCGGTCAGCGCACGACGTCGTAGACCAGCTTGGTCACGCCGTTGGAGTAGGTGGCCGAGTCCCGCGCCCGGAGGGTCTGCTTGTCCCGGTCGGCGCGGCTGAACAGGCTCTTCCCGGCGCCCAGCAGCACCGGGAAGACGAGCAGGTTGTACCGGTCGATCAGGTCGGCGTCCGCGAGGCTCCGGGCCAGTTCGGCGCTGCCGTGGATGTAGATCGCGCCGCCGTCGGTCTGCTTCAGCTTCGCGACGTCGTCCGCGGTGCGCAGGATGATGATCGGGCCCCAGCCGTCGATCAGCGCGTCCTCGCGCAGGCCGGACGAGACGACGTATTTGGGCAGGTCCTTGTACGCGGCGTGATCGTCGGAATCGCGCCAGGTCGGGGCGAAGGCCTCGTAGCTGCGGCGGCCGAACATCAACGCGGTCGTATCGGCGAGTTCCTCGCCTTTGAGCGCGAACGCCTCGGGCACGAACTCGGTGTCCATCACCCAACCGCCGCTACGGTGCCCCTCGACCGTGCCGCCGGGTGAGTCCACGACGCCGTCCAGCGACATGAAGCCTGTGTAGACGAGTTCGCGTGTCATCGGTTCCTCCTGATCATGGGCCTCGGATTCGGCCTGGAGTCAGCGTAGGAAAAGTGGCCGTCGTTGTCTTGGACGAAACCGACACGACCACTGCCGGACGTGTCACGCCGAGGAAACCCGGGCCGGCGCGAAGCCCACCGGACATCAGCGGCCCCGATACCGTTCCCCACGCGCGGCGAGGAACTCTTCGAAGGTGATCCGTCCGTCCTTGTGGTCCGGAGCGAGCTGGCGCCCGGCGCGGAAGTCGCGCATCGCCCTACCCGGCAGCGGAACCGCGAGCACCGGTCTGCGACGCCCGAGAACTCGCAGGTAGGCCCGCGCCAGGTCGGTGGCGGCGCGTATCTGTGGCCCGCCCAGGTCGGGTACCCGCCCGCTCGCGGGCCCCGCCGCGAGCCCGGCGAGGCGATCGGCTACCTCGGTGACATCGACCGGCTGAAAGCTCACCTTCGACGGCATCGCCAGGACCGGCAACAGCCGCTGGGCGTCGCATATCTCGGCGATCAGGTCGTGGAACTGAGTGGCCCGCAGTATGGTCCACGGCAGCTCCGACCGCGCGATCAGGGCTTCGCACTCGACCTTCGCGCGGTAATAGCCGAGTGCGTGGTCGTCGATACCGACGATCGACAGATACACCAGGTGGGGGCGGCCGGATGCCTGTGCGGCCTCGATCAGCGCGCGGGTCGCGGTGATATCGCCGCGGCCGTTGGTCGTGGCCAAGTGGACGATCACCTCGATACCGGCGAGGGCGTCGCCCAGCCCGGCTCCGGTACTCAGGTCCCCGACCACCCACCGATGGGCCTCCGGTGGGCGTTCGGAACGGGTGAGCACCCGCGCGTCATGCCCCGCGGCGAGCAGCTGGGGCACGAATACGCGTCCGAGCCGCCCGGTACCGCCGGTGACCAGTATCCGTTTCGCCATCAGTACCTCCGTGGTGACCGACGATTCGCCTCCGCACTGCCATCCGGGCACCGGAAACTGCCGGTCGTCCGGGGCGGCGACGATACGTGGGCCGGGCTCGGACAAACCAGCAGCTGAGTATCTCGCGCAGTTTGTCCCGGGAGAAGTCCGGCCTGTCGGCATTCCGTGCGAATCGCAAGCAGCATGTCGAGCGTAGTGTCGATCGCGCGGAGGTTCGCGGCGACACGGTGCGGCAACGTCTCGGTACTCATCACTGTGCCCCGCCGATCCTCCAGAGCGCGGTATCGGAGGAAGGACGCCTCGAAGTCGACCGCCGCAGCGATCCACGGTGCAGGTTGACCCTGACGCAGGGTCAACCTTTCACGATGGTCGTATGGGTACGACAGTCGATCATTTCACCGTCCATACCGATGACGCCACGATCGCGGTGTCCCGAGGCGGCCGGGGACGACCGCTGGTTCTGTGCCCCGGACTTCTCACGACACAGGCCGATCTCTGCGAACTGACCGATCTGCTGCGGCGCGACCACGATGTGATCACCTTCGATCTGCGCGGTCACGGCTTGTCCTCGGCCGCACAGCGCTACACCTTCCGGGCGTTCCTGGACGATTTCGTCGCGGTGATGGCGGCGGTGGGCAGGCTGCGCCTGCCCGCGGCGCCGATACTCGTCGGCCACTCGCTGGGCGCCGACCTGGCGGTGCACTATGCCTCCGAGCATCCCGGCAGTGCCGCTGCCATGGTGCTCGTGGACGGGGCGAACCCCGTGCCCGAACCGTTTATCACCGAAGCCGATCTGCCGGAGTTCCGTGCCGTGTTCGACAACCTCGCCACCTGGGCCGAGAATTCGGCGGGCACCCCGCGCCAGGTGCTGCTCACACCGCGGGAAGTGCTCGACCTGAATCTCGAGGTGGATCTGGTGCGGTCGACGATCCTCGACCGGTATCGGCGAATCGATTGTCCGATCAGTGTGATCGTGTCGACGTCGATGGCCGGTGACAGCGGCGAGGGGCGAGCACTGTGGCGCAATCGGAATTGGCGGGCGGGTATCGAGCGGCTGGTCCGCGACCGGCCGCATATCGCCGCGTGGTGGCTCGACGCCGGTCACGGGCTGACCACCACCCACGCCCGCGATATCGCCCGCATCATCGGAAGTTCGCGGACCACCGGGTAATCGCTCGGGTCGAGGAGACTGGTGCAATGCTCACCATCGGCGAGGTGGCCGCGTACGCCGGAGTGACGGTGCGAGCGGTACGGCACTATCACGCCAAAGGACTGCTACCGGAGCCGGAGCGCGACCACTCCGGTTATCGGAGATACGACGCTGCCGTTGTGGTCGAGCTGATCAGGATCCGGACGCTCGCCGAGGCCGGGGTGCCGTTGGCGCGCGTGCGGGAGCTCCTCCTGGCCGACGCGGTGGAGTTCGCGGCAGCGGTCGCCGATATCGACGCGCGGTTGCGGGCAGAGATCCGGCAGCGACAGCGGCTGCGCGACCGCATCGCCCGCCTCGCCGCCGGAGACCATGTGGCGCTGCCGCCACAGTTGGTCGAATTCCTCGATCGGCTGCGCGCACTCGGAGTCGACGAGCGGATCGTCCGGGTCGAGCGCGACGGCTGGATCCCGCTGGTCGCGCATTCGCCGGAGCGGGTCTCGGAGTTGATCGCTCGTAAGCGGGAACAGATCGACGACCCCGCGCTCATCGATTTCTATCTCACGCTGGGCCGGGCTCTGGACCGGCCCGACGACCGCCGGCTCGTCGAGTTGGCCGACAAGATGGCCGCGTACATCACGCGGCTGGCCGACGACGAGGGCGCGGACTACCTCAATGACCTCGATATCGAGCCGCCTCTGGTGAAACTCCTGGACGCGCTGGCATTCGACGCCTGGCCGCCGGCCCGGCGATTGACCGAGTTACTGAAGGAGCGGGGCTGGAGCGGCTGGACCGAACTCGAACACGTGGGCCCGCCAGCGGTTGCCGATAACCCGGAATCGGGCTGACCGGGCCGAATACCGTGTCAGCGGCCATATCAGCCGCGCGTCAGGACCATGTCAGCCGCCCCGCCGACAGTTCTTCTCATGAGCAATTCGGCAATCGCGGCCTCGGGGCTGCGGAAGGCGTACGAGGACAAGACCGTCCTCGACGGTATCGATCTGAACATCGAGGCCGGCACGATCTTCTCCCTGCTCGGCCCCAACGGCGCCGGCAAGACGACCACGGTGAACGTGCTGACCACTCTGTTGAAGGCCGACGGCGGCACGGCGCGGGTCGCCGGGCACGATATCGCGACCGAGACGAAGGCGGTGCGGGCGGCGATCGGGGTCACCGGACAGTTCGCGGCGGTGGACGATCTACTGACCGGGGAGGAGAACCTGGAACTGATGGCGGATATCCATCGGCTCCGGGGGTGACGAGCGCAAGCGGGTCGTCACCGAACTGCTGGAGCGGTTCGATCTCACGCAGTCGGCGCGGAAACGGGCGGCGACCTACTCCGGGGGTATGCGGCGGAAGCTGGATCTGGCGATGACGCTGGTCACCAAGCCGGAGATCGTTTTCCTGGACGAGCCGACCACCGGGCTGGACCCGCGGAGCCGGCGCACCATGTGGGAGATCGTGCGGGGTCTGACGGATCAGGACGTCACGATCTTCCTCACCACCCAGTATCTGGAGGAAGCCGATCAGCTGGCCGACCGGATCGCGGTGCTCGATCACGGGCGCATCGTCGCGGAGGGTACGCCCGATGAACTCAAACGCCAGGTGCCCGGCAGTTGTATCCGGCTGCGGTTCGCCCACCTGGGCGAACTGGACGCGGCGGAACGGGTCCTACCCGGCTCCACCCGGGACGACGAGTCACTGACGCTGTGCGCGTGCCCGGGGACGGCGGCTCGAAATCGCTGCGGCACGTGCTGGACCGGCTCGACGAATCCGCGCTCGAGGCCGCCGAGGTCTCCGTCCACACTCCCGATCTCGACGATGTGTTCCTTTCCCTCACCGGCCACGCGACCACGGAGGTCACCGCACCATGAGCACCATCACCGCACCGCTGACCGATTCGTCGATCATGCTGCGTCGCAATTTCAAACACTCCGTCCGGAATCCGGTCACCATCTTCAACGCGGCCTTCATGCCGGTGGTGATGATGTTGATCTTCGTATACGTGTTCGGCAGCGCCTTCGACGTCGGCGGCGAGTACATCGATTACGCGACGCCGGGCATGCTGCTGCTGGCCATCAGTTACGGGTTGTCGGGCACCGCGGTGGCGGTGAGCTCGGATATGTCGAAGGGCATCATCAACCGGTTCAAGGTGATGGATGTGTCCCGCAGCGCGGTACTGACCGGCCATGTCGTGGCCACCATCCTGACCAACGCGGTGGCCGTCGTGGCGATCCTCGCGGTGGCGTTCGCCCTGGGGTTCCGGCCGCCGGCCACCGGGCTCGATTGGCTGGGCGCCCTCGGCATCCTGGCGGCGACCTCGTTCGCCGCTGCCTGGCTCACGGTCGCGCTGGGTATGGCGGCGAAAACCCCCGAGTCCGCCGGTATGGGTGTGGTGCCGCTGATCATGCTCCCCTTCGTGAGCACCGCGATCGTGCCCGCCGAGAAGATGGGTCAGGGGATGCGGCAGTTCGCCCAGTACCAGCCGTTCACACCGATCATCGAATCCTTGCGCGGATTCCTGGCCGGTCACCCGTCCGGCGGTTACACGGCCGCGGCGCTCGCCTGGTGCGCGGGATTCGCGCTCGTCGGCTACGTGTGGTCCCGGGCCACGTTCAACAAGCGAGCGTGAGGGCGGCCAGTTCCCGCCAGTCCGCTTCCGCGCCCTCCCGCATCGCCTCGGTGAAGTCCGCTTCACCGAGGCGATCTCGTACTGTCCGCTCGATCCGGGCCGCGTCCGGCTGGGATCGGTCCGGCACACCGTGGACCGCGGTGCTCGCCGCGAGCAATCGCGCGGCCTCGACGGCGCGGTCCGCGCGCAACGCCAGATCAGCGATCCCGACGATCACCTGGGCGACCAGCATCGCGTGCCCGGCCTCCGTGGCCGCTCGGAAGGCCGCCGTGTGGTGCGTGCGGGCCTCGTCGAGATCGGTGGCGAGGTAGCCGTGCAGGGTGTGGATCGCGGCGGCGGGCTGGGGCTTCTCGGCCTCGCTGCCCAATACAGTGGTGGCAACACGGACCTGTTCGTGGGCCTGTTCGGTATCGCCGGCCCACCGGGCCAGCTCCGCCCTCGCCAGGGCCAGTTCGGCCAGTGCCACCGGCCAGGCGACCCGGCCCGCGCACCGCTGCGCCTCCGCCATCGCGGCCGCGCTCGCCTCGGTAGCGCCGGCGAGCCAGTACAACTGGGCCTGCCGCGACAGCAGACCGACGATATCCTCGGTCGCGCCGATCTCGGTCACCACGGCGACCGCCTGCTCGAACAGTTCACAGGCGGCGGTGAATTCGCCGTGGGTGGCGAATCGATTGGCCCGTTCGGTCAAGGCGAACGACATACCCCATCGCTCACCCAACTCGCGGAACTCGGTCAGCGCCGCCGCGAGGTATTCGTCCGCCTCCGGCCCGTCCTGCCCGAGCACGATCCGCATCTTGCCCATCTGCAGCCGGGCGAGCGCGCGCACCCAGGGGTCGTCATCGGCGAGCAGCGGTTCGAAGGCGGTGGGTAGTCCCTCCGGACCGTGCAGCATTCGTTCCAGCGCGGCGATGAACGACAGGGCGGGATGGCCCGCCCGGACATCCCGGCTCGCCGCGTACGCCTTGCGGATCCATTCCCCCACCTGGATCGCGTCATTACGCCCGGAACTCAGGAAATGCACGACCAGCGCGTAGACCAGTGCCCTGGTTGCGTCGTCCACCTCGGCGGGCGCGTCCGCGACCGCCGAGACGAACTCCAGGCCCTCGGCCTTGTACCCCCCGAGCCACCAGTACCACCCGGCGGCCGCGGCGAGCCGCAGCGCTCCGGCGGCGTCACCGGCCGCGAGCGCGCCGCGCATCGCGACAGCGATGTTGTCGTGCTCGGCCTCCAGCACGGTGAGCCACTCCAGTTGTTCGGCGCGGCGCAGATGCGGTTCCGCGGTCGCGGCGAGACCGGTGAAATACCCGAGATGCGCTCGGCGTGCCGCATCCGCCTCCCCCGACTCCTCCAGCCGGTCTCGGGCGTACTGCCGGATCGTGTCGAGCATCCGGTAACGCGGCTCGGTCTCCCCCGCGGTGAGCAGCAGCGATTTCTCGGTCAGCGCGGTGAGTAGTTCGAGCACCTCCCACGGCTCGACTCCCGTGTTCGGCCCGTCGCCGGTATCCGAACACACCTGTTCCACCGCCGCCAGACTCGCGCCGCCGGCGAACACCGCGAGCCGGCGCAGCACCGTCCGTTCGGCGTCGGTGAGCAGCTCCCAGCTCCAGTCGACCACCGCGCGCAAGGTCCGGTGCTGCGGGATCGCGGTGCGACTGCCGCCCGTGAGCAGCCGGAACCGATCGTCGAGGCGGTCGGCGAGCTGATCGAGGGACATGGTGCGCAATCTGGCCGCGGCCAGTTCGATGGCCAGCGGTATCCCGTCGAGCGCCCGGCAGACGCGGCCCATGGTCGCCAGTGCGCGGGGGTCGGCGGCGAGATCCTTGCGCACCGCTCCGGCGCGGTCCCGCAGCAGTTGCACCGCCGGGGACGCTTCGATCGCCTCGGGGTCCGCGTGCTCGGCGGGTAGCGCCAGCGGCTCGACCTGCCACAGCGCCTCACCGGTGATACCGAGCGGTTCCCGGCTGGTGGCGAGGATCCGCAGCCGCCGGCACTCCCCCAGGGCCCGGTGGGCGAACACCGCCACCGCGTCGATGACGTGCTCGCAGTTGTCCAGGATGACCAGCGTCTCACGGTCGCGCACAGCGGCGACGAACCGTTCGATCGGTTCGGCATTCGGGGCGCCGCCGAGCAGCGCGTCCCGCAGGCCGAGCGCGGCGATCGCCGATTGCGCCACGTCACCGTCCGCGTCGACGGACGCCAGTTCGACCAGCCAGGCGCCGTCGGGCAGGTCGTCGAGCAAGGTCTGTGCTGTTTCCTGCGCCAGCCTGGTCTTTCCCGAACCTCCGGGGCCGGTCAGGGTGGTGAGCCGATGGTTCGCGACGAGGTCGCGTACGGCGGCGATATCGGCGTACTTGCCGATGTAGCCGGTGAGTTCGGCCCGCAGGTTCGTCCGGCGCTCGGTGTTCTCCGCGCCCACCTCGCCGCGTAACAGCGCGACGTGCAGCCCGGACAGTTCCGGGGAGGGATCCACACCCAGTGTGTCGGCGAGCGCCTCCCGCGCGTCCTGGTACACCACCAGCGCCTCCGAACCTCGGCCCGCGGCGCCGAGCGCGCGCATCAGCGCGGCGACAAGCCGTTCCCGCACCGGATACCGGGCCACCAGCTCGGTCAGCTCGCTCACCTGCTCCGCGGCCCGGCCGAGCCGGATCTCCGACTCGTACAGGTCCTCGGTCGCGGCCAGGCGCAACCCCTCGAGCCGGGTGATCACCGCGTCCACGGCCTCGTTGTCGCGCACTTCGACGTCCTGCATCGGCGCGCCGCGCCACAGGCCGAGTGCTTCGCGCAGCAACCGGGTCCGCTGCGCGTCGTCCCGGCCGCGGGCCTCCTCGAGGAGTTGCTCGAACCGCACCGCGTCGACCGCGCCGGGTCGCACGGTGAGCCGGTATCCGCCCGCCTGCCCCTCGAGCGAGCCGTCCGGGAGCAGCCGGCGCAGCCTGGAGACCAGCGCCTGCAGGGCGTTCGCGGCATCGGCGGGCGGCTGCTCACCCCAGATCCAGTCGACCAGGGTGGTCCGTGGGACCACGCGGGCGGGTTCCAGTGCGAGGGCGATCAGCAGCGTCCGTAACCGGACGCCCGGTACCTCGATGGATCCCCCGTCGTCTGCTCGGATATCGAGCGGTCCAAGCAACGCGATCTGCACCCGACCATTCTGCCGCAGCGGGCCGCGCGGACTTTCCGCGACTGAATACACGTCCCTGACCAGTGCAAACGCCACATCAGTGGATATGTCAGCGCGGTATCAGGCCGGTATCAGCCGGGTCGGCGACAGTTCTCCCATGACCAGATCGGCAAGAGCGACCAGCGGCCCGGACAGCCCGGTCGCCCAGCGGGAGGGAGCATCCATGGAACTCGCGGTCGACCGGGAACGCTGCATCGGCGCCGGTATGTGCGCACTGCTGGCTCCGGAGCTGTTCGACCAGGACGACACGGACGGCCGGGTGCTGCTCCTGCACCCCGCGCCCCCGGCCGCACACCACTCGGCCGCCCGCGAAGCCGCCCACAGCTGCCCCGCGGCGGCGATCACCCTGCTGGGCCGGGCGCCCGCGCCGGAACCGGACCGGCACAGCGGCGACTGACGAAGACGGGACATCCCGGCGCACCGCCCGCAGACCCGGCCCCGAACACCTACACCACCGATCACCCCGTTGTCCCGCACTGCCCCGGGACCTCGAAACGACAGGAAACACGATGAGCGACACCGCTTCCGTCCCGCACGGCCTCCCCACCGCCCGCGATGCCGGACCCTTCGACCCGCCCCGCGAGATCACCCGGCTGCGCGAAACGCGCCCGGTCAGCCCACTGATCTTCCCCGACGGGCACGCCGGCTGGCTGGTCACCGGATACGAGGAGGTCCGCGCGCTGCTGGCCGACACCCGCTTCAGCTCCCGCCAGGACATCGGCGTCGTGCACGCGCTGGACGCGAGTCCCGATATGCCCGCCCAGACCGAACCGTCCCCGCAGATCCCCGGCCTGTTCATCGCCATGGACCCGCCGGACCACACGCGGCTGCGGCGCAAGCTCATCGGCGCGTTCACCGTCCGGCGCATGAAACAACTCGAGGAGCACATCGCCGAGGTCGTCGAGCGGCAACTCGACGAGATGGCGAACCTGACCCCGCCGGTCGATCTGGTGCGGGCATTCGCGCTGCCGGTGCCCTCGCTGGTGATCTGTGAACTGCTCGGCGTCCCCTACGCCGACCGGGAGACCTTCCAGACCAACTCCGCCAAGTTCCTGCTGCGGGACCAGCCGTTGGAGGAGAAGATGGGTGCCTACGGCGCGATGATGGGTTACCTGGCCGAACTGGTGGCGGCCAAACGCGCCGAGCCCGGCGAGGACATCCTGTCCGACCTCGCCCGCGACGAGGACCTCTCCGTCGAGGAACTGACCGGCATCTCGTTCCTGCTGCTGCTCGCCGGCCACGAGACCACCGCGAACATGCTGGCACTGGGCACCTTCGCGCTGCTGGAGAACCCTCAGCAGCCGGCCGACCTGCGCGCGGACCCGGACCTGATGCCGGACGCGGTCGAAGAACTCATGCGCTACCTGTCGGTCGCCGATATCTTCTACCGCTACGCCACCGAGGATCTGGAACTCGGCGGGGAGCTCATCCCCGCCGGATCCACCGTCGTGGTCTCGCTGCTGGCCGCGAATCACGATCCCCGGCGTTTCGACGACCCGGACACCCTCGACATCCGCCGGAAGGCCCGCGGTCATGTGTCCTTCGGGCACGGCGTGCACCAGTGCCTGGGCCAGCAGCTGGCCCGGGTGGAGATGCGCGCCGGTTTCGCCGGACTGCTGCGCCGCTTCCCGGCACTGCGGCTGGCCGTGCCCGCCGGCGAGGTACCGCTGCGCACCGATATGAACATCTACGGCGTCCACGAACTGCCGGTCACCTGGTCCTGAACGGCCCGGCGGACCATCCGTCGGCACCCACCCACCGAACTCTTTTCCGCACACCGAGGAGCACAGTCATGCCCACATTCGCGACACCGGAACCGATCACCGTCGCCGTCGAAGTACTCTCCGGCGAGGTCACGGTCGCCGCCTCCGACCGCACCGACACCGTGGTCGCGATCCGGCCGGCCGATCCCACCAGGAAAGGCGATATCCGCGCCGCCGAACAGACGCGGGTGGATTTCACCGGCGGCACCCTGAGCGTGATCACACCCCGCGATTGGCGGACCTACACCCCGTTCGGCGGCAATCCGTCGATCGCGGTGACCATCGAGGTGCCCAGCGGCTCCCGGCTGAAGGGCACCGCCGCGGTGGGCCGGCTGGTGGGCACCGGCGAGCTCGGCCGGTGTGATCTGGAGGTGGCCGCCGGCGATATCGTCGTCGAGCGCCCGACCGGTTCCGTGACCGCGAAAACCGCCAAGGGTGATATCCGCATCGGCGAGGCCGTACGCGGGGAAGTGCGGTTGGAGACCTCCATGGGCGAACTCGAGGTGGGGATCGGCCCGGGCAGTGCGGCCCGGGTGGAAGCGGGCGCCTTGCACGGCACGGTGCAGAACCTGATCCAACCGGTCGACCCGGCCGCGAGCAATGGGGACACCGTGCTGGTGTACGCGCGTAATTCCTACGGCAACATCATCGTCCGGCACGCGAGCGTCGTCTGACCACTTGGTACGAACAATGCGGCGGGCCTTCCCGGAAGGCCCGCCGCAGTGCTGTGCGCTGCCCCGCCCGGACGGAACATTTGTCCAATACATCCTCTTCCGCCGCGGCGATGCTGGCATCCGTAGCCGGGAACGAGCGGTTCCCGGATCTCGGGACGGGTGGCGACCACCGCCACCGGACTGCACAGCAGGAGAGCCATGAACGACTTCGACACAGGCACTCGACCAGCGCGGAACCGGGCGGCAGGCTCCGGCCACCGTTGCCACGCCGGCCCGATGGTGGTGCCGCCGTCCGGTACGGGTCGGCGATGACGACCACCACGGCCGCAACGGTCGGCGCACCCCGGACGCCGGCCCCCGTGTCGAGTCCGGAGCCCGCCGCGGTACCGCTGCTCCGCCCGTATCCGGGACGCTTCACGACCGTGGTGGTGCTCCACATCGTCGGCGCGGTAGCCGGTCTGGCGCCGCTGCTGGCGGTCGTGGAACTGGGCCGCGCCCTGCTGGCGCCCGGCCCGGTCGATCACGATCACGTGTGGTTCGTGGTGATCGCGGGCGCGGGCGGTCTGTTCGTGCGGTTGCTCTGCTCGGCGGCTGCTGCCGGGATCGGGCATCTGCTGGACGGCCGGGTGCAGCTCGCCCTGCGCCGGCAGCTCGCACTGCGGCTGGGCCGGGTGCCGCTCGGCTGGTTCTCCCGCCGCCGCACCGGCGAACTCGCGAAGGTGGTGGGCGAGGATGTGGCCGCCGTCCATCCGTTCATCGCCCACACCCCCGGTGAACTCGTCGCCGCGTTCGTGGTGCCGCTGGTATCGCTGGTCTATCTGTTCACCGTCGATTGGCGGCTCACCCTGATCACGCTGATCCCGGTGCTACTGGCGGTGGCGGTGGTCCCGTTCATGATGACGCCGACGCGGTTGCGCGAACAGGAGGAGTTCGACGCCGCCATGGGCCGGATCTCGAACTCTGTCGTCGAATTCGTCCAGGGCATCGCGGTGGTGAAGGCGTTCGGCGGAACCCAACGCGCGCACCGTGAATTCCTCGTGGCGGCCGAGGCCTTCGTCGCGGTCTTCCGCCGCTGGGTGCGCGGGATGTCGGTGCTCGCGGCGGGTATGCAGCTGGCACTGTCCCCGCCGTTCGTGCTGGCGGTCGTCCTGGCCGGCGGTGCCGCGCTGATCACTTCCGGTGACCTGGCACCGGCGGACCTGGTGCCGTTCCTGCTGCTGGGGCTGGGACTGACCGCGCCCGTCGCGGCGCTGGGACACGGTTTCGACGATATCCAGGCCGCCCGGCGCGCGGTCACCCGGATCCGGGAGGTGCTCGCGGTGCCGGCGCTACCGCAGCCCGCGCGGCCGCGCCCACCGGCCGGGCACCGGGTGGAACTGCGTGGGGTCCGCTTCGGCTACGAGCCCGGCCGGGAAGTACTGCGCGGTATCGACCTGGTGCTCGAACCGGGCACGGTGACGGCGCTGGCCGGGCCGTCGGGCAGCGGGAAATCCACGCTGGTGCAACTGCTACCGCGCTTCTTCGACCCGACCCACGGCGCGATCACGCTGGGCGGGGTCGATCTGCGCGAGCTGGCCGCCGCGGACCTGTACGGGATGGTCTCGTTCGTCTTCCAGGACGTCCGCCTGCTGCGCGCGTCGGTCGCGGACAATATCGCGCTGGCGGTTCCGCACGCCGATCTCGACGCCGTGGTCCGTGCCGCACGGCTGGCGAACATCCACGATCGCATTCTCGAACTGCCGCACGGGTACGCGACCGTCCTCGGCGCCGAGGCCGGGCTGTCCGGTGGTGAGGCACAACGGATCGCGCTGGCCCGCGCGCTGCTCGCGGATACCCCGGTACTCGTGCTCGACGAAGCGACCGCCTTCGCCGACCCGCGCACCGAACAGGCGGTGCGCGCGGCGCTGGCGGCCCGGCCCGGCGAACGGACGACCCTGGTCATCGCCCATCGCGCGGAGACCATCGCCGACGCCGACGCCGTCGCGCTGCTGGAGAACGGGTCGATCGTGGAGTACGGCCCTCCCGCGGAGCTACTGGCAAGGAACGGCGAGTTCGCCGCGTACCAGCGATCCCGGCACATCCTGTCCGATGAGAGCGTCACCCTCGGTGACCTGCCGCAAGGAGATCTACCCCGATGATCGGAATGCTGTTACGGGTGCTGGGTCCCGGATACGCCCGGCCGGTCCGCCGCACCGTGGCCCTGATGACGGTGACCGCGTTCGCCGAGGGCCTGTCCTACGCCCTGCTGGTCCCCGTGCTCCGGGCCCTGTTCGGGAGCGCCCCCGCGGACGCGTGGCCCTGGCTGATCGCGTTCGCCGTCGCCGTCGCGTGCTACGGGGTACTCCGCTATCTCAGCGATCTCCACGGTTTCCGGGTCGGCACCGCCCTGCTGCAGGGCCTGTACCACCGGCTCGGCGACCATCTGGCCCGGCTACCGCTCGGCTGGTACAGCACGGGCCGGGTCGGGCAGGTCGCGGCACTGGCCGGGCGCGGCGTATTGGACGCGATGGGGGTGATCGCGCATCTGCTCGCGCCGTTCGTCTCCGCGTGTGTGACGCCGCTGACGATCGTGGCGGTGATGCTCGCCTTCGACTGGCGAATGGGCCTCGCCGCGCTCGCGGCCGCGCCGGTCGTGGCGGCGGTCCAGCTGCGGGCGGGACATGCCGCGGCGGCCACCGACGCGGAGCGCCACAGCCGTGACCAGGAGGCCACCGCGCGAGTGGTCGAATATCTCCGCGCCCAGCCGGTGCTACGGGCGGGCGGGCGGACCGGGGAACGCTTCGGGCTGCTCGACGACGCGCTGCGCGGGATCGAGCGCGCGAGCCGGCGTGCCACCCTGGCGGCGCTGCCCGGCGCGGTGGGCGCCTCGCTCACCGTGCAGGCGATGTTCACCGGACTTCTGGCGCTCGGCGCCTATCTGGCCCTGGGTGGCGAAATCGGTGCGGCCGAACTGTTGACGATCCTGGTGCTGGCCGCGCGCTGTGCCGAGCCCCTGCTCGCCCTCGCCGAGATCGGCGGCCGGTTGCGCAGCGCCCGTTCGGTGCTGGTGAGGCTGGATGAGCTACTGCGCACCGAACCGCTGCCGGAAGCCACCGAACCGGTCCCACCGGCCGGTCACGACCTGGAGTTCGATGCCGTCGTCTTCGGGCACGGACAGCGGACGGTGATCGACGCGCTGTCGCTGTCGGTACCGGAGGGACAGCGGCTCGCCGTAGTCGGCCCCTCGGGCGCGGGCAAGAGCACGGTACTGCAGCTCATCGCGCGGTTCTACGATGTGGACGCCGGAGCGGTGCGGATCGGAGGTGTGGACGTCCGCGACCTGGACAGCGCCGTCGCCATGGCACAGCTCGCCATCGTCTTCCAGGATGTCCACCTCTTCGACGGCACGATCGAGGACAACGTCCGGCTCGGCCGGCCCGACGCCACCAGGGCCGAGGTCCGAGCGGCTGCCGAGGCGGCCCGGCTGGACGAGGTGATCGAGCGACTGCCCGGAGGCTGGGCGGCCGCGGTAGGCGAAGGGGGCGGCCTGCTCTCCGGCGGCGAACGGCAGCGGGTGTCGATCGCCCGAGCCCTCCTGAAGGACGCCCCCATCGTCCTGCTCGACGAAGTGACCGCCGCGCTGGATCCGCAGAACGAGGCGGCCCTGCACGCGGGGATCGAGCGGCTCGTGGCCGGACGGACGGTGGTGATGGTGGCGCATCGGCTGAGCACGGTCCGGCGGGCGGATCGGATCGTGTTCCTGGACAAGGGGCGGATCGTGGAGGAGGGGACGCACGAGGAACTGCTGTGCCGGGGCGGTCGCTATGCCGACTTCTGGGCGGTCTCCGACCGGGCGGGCGGATGATCGACGGTGGCGGCCGGCCTAATCGACCGGGCGGATGGACGGACTGCAACCCTGGGTCATCGTGACATAGGCGGCGAGATCCTCGATGCACATCATCTCGGGATGGCTGTAGTAGATGAGTTCGAACCGGCGCTGCCGCCAGGACGTCGGATCCATCCGACCTTCATGACTGGTATCGCACAGCGCTTCGAGCCGGCCCAGATCGAACGGCTCCTTCCCACGGGCGTGCGCGTCCGCCCGGACGGCTGCCAAGCGCTCTGTACGTGTCAGATCCGCTCTACCCCACACCCCCGCCGCGAAACGGCGTGCTTCTTCGAGGTCCACTGACGCTCTCCTACCTGCCCGCGGGCCCGGTCCAGCCGGCAGGCTGGTTTAACCACGAGAAGTTCTGGGTACGAGTCTAGGCCGTCGACTGCGGTGTCGCATCGCCGATTCCCGGGTACGCCTCGAAAGCCCTGCGCACCTCGGAATTCTACGGTTCACCGGGTGAGCTCTCTGCGAATTCGCCGGGGCCGGAGCGGAAAACGAGGGGCGCACGGCCGAGGGTACCCAGGCCCGTATCGCCGAGGCGCGGCAGCACCCGCCCGGTCGTGATCCGGGCGGCGGCCACGGCTCATCGGCGCTCCAGGCGGACCTCACGCCACGGGGGCGTGCTGTCCAGCAGCGCCGGGCGGCCCCCGGACAGGAACCGGTCGAAGAAGGCCAGGGTGTACGCGGCGACGATCTCGTGGCCGCGAGCACCGCCGATGGGCCCCGACAGACCGACTTCCTCCGCCAGCGGAGTCCACGCGGGCGCGTCGGTGAAATTCACATGGAACATGCCCGGGATCTCCACGTGGTATCCGTGTCCCGGCGCGCTCGCGGCGAACACCTCGCGCTGGGTGTCGATCGTCTCGGTGATCTCGCGGTCGGGCCAGCCGCCACTGCGATCCCGTTCGAGCAGAATGGATTCGGCGTCGCGGGTCAGCCACAGACTCGGCTGCCGCAGTCCGTCGCGCACCACATCGGCCGTCATCGCGGCGTCCATCATGGAGCACGCGCGCAGCCGCCGGTCGGCGTGGCAGGCCTGGCCGACCGTCATCGCACCGAGGGAGACCCCGAACGCACCGGCCCTTTCCAGGTCGAGGCGGCCGGTCAGCAAGCCCTCCGGATCGGCGGCGTTCAACCCGGTCAGCTGATCGAGCGCGAACCCGATGTCCTGCGCGAGATAGGGAATGAGGCCGTCGGGCAGTTCGGCGTCACCGAGCGCGGGAGCGGGATCGGCCGGGGTGAGGCTCTGCTGGACCGCCGGATACACCCGGTCCTTCGACCGGCCGGCGATCGTGCGTCCACCGGGAAACACGGTGGCGGCGGAGGTGTAGGGCTGGTCGAGGCCCACCACCACGAATCCGTGCGAGACCAGTCGCTCGACCTGGAACATATTGGACTGCCGGAATGCGTTGAGGCCGGAGACGAAGACCAGAACCGGGTAGCTCGGGCGCGCCGCCGCCACCGGGGGACGCCGGGTGGCGTGGGTGGGGACCTCGTCCCAGAAGTCGAATACGAATCCCGGGGCGCCGAGCAGCGGGCCCGCGGCGGCCGAGAGTTCCCGGGCATCCGCCACATAGGGGGCGGTGGGTGCGGCGGTTCCGGGCTCGGCCGGATACCAGACCTGTGCCATCAACTCGCGGCGGGCGGCGGGGTCGGGGTCGAAGATCTCCCGGCGAGCCTCGTCGCGCCAGTGGTAGGTCACGGTGCCGATCGCGTAGGGGCCGCCGGGTTCCGGCAATTCGAACACCGGAACCGCGACCGGTGCCGCCACCGAGACGGCGAAAAGGGCTATGCCGCACGGTGTCCCGAGAACGCGTGACCATCGGAACGGACCGCCCGCGCGGATGGTGCCCCACGCCCACACCACCGCCAGGGTCGCCGCGAGGGCGTAGGCCGGAACCATCGGCCAGCGATAGCCGTCGCCGACCGACTGAGCGAAGGCCGCGAGCGGCGCGAGTACGGCGATATGCCGCAGGCGGCGCAGCCCGCCGCGCCACGGCACCGCCAGCGCGATCAGACCCGCGGCATCCGCCGCCCACAGCAGGATTTCGGGCGCCATCGACTTTTCCTTCCGGCGATTCGCGCCGGAAGATCCGCCCGGCGTGGACCCACTGTCGAACGGCCGGCTCGGAGCGATCTAGGAAGAATGTTCCCAGGCCTGATGACGGCGCTTCGAGAACGGATTCAGCACCTTGCGCGTCAGCGTCGCGGGGGTGACACCGACGAAACTCGACATATCCCGGCCCAGATGGGATTGATCGGTATAGCCACAGGACGCGGCGATATCGGCGGCGGACCCGCCCGCCACCAGACCGTCGACCGCGTGCCGGAACCGGACCAGCATCGCGGCTCGTTTGGGTGTCAGCCCGACCTGGGCATGGAATCTCGCCCACAACCTTTTCCGGCTCCACCCGCAGGCTTCGGCGAGCTCACCGACTCTGATCTGCCCGCGACTGGTGACGATGCGCTGCCAGCTGACCGCCACCTCGGGATCCATCGCCCGAGTCGGGTCGTCGCGGCCGGCCAAGAACGCTTCCGTGAGCGCGAACCGCTGTTCCCAGGTCACGGCAGCGGCCAGCCGTTCCTGCAGCAGCCCCGCCCGGGAGCCCCACAGTTCGGTCAGATCGACAACCGTGCCCTCCAGTTCGGCGGGCGCCACCCCCAGCAGCGAATACGCCTGTATCGGCGACAGCCGCGCCTCGACGCACGCGGGCCGCGCACCGTTGATCCGCATGGCCCCGCTGGCGCAGCCCGCGACGAAGGCGGTGAGTTCCCGCCGGCCACCCGCACTTTCGACGGTCAACCCGTCACCCCCGAATTCGACCAGTACGGTGACCGCCGGGATATCGGCCACCCGCAGGTCCAGACCGGACGCGCTGTGGTCTCGGAAACCGATCATCGCGGCACGGCGCCCCGGCACGACACGCGACGGTGGCCCGATCTCCCACTCGACGCCCGTATCGCTGTCGAATGAACTCACCTGCACACGACCAGGCTAATCGGAGATTCCGCAGGTGGACAGCCGCCCGGCTCGTCAGCCGCGGCGACCCGGGCGCCCGGCAGCGGCACCGCGATCTCCGTTCGGCCCGAACGGCTCGGTGCGCACCGTGGCGCCGCCTGTAGCCGCGGTGGGTGCGACGAACCCGGCGGGCCGCCGGCGCCTGCCCACTCCGGACGCCGGGCCACGTGGTGGACCGGCAGGTCGGCCCAGGTGAGCCGACCTGCCGGTCGCGGGCAGTCGGCGGATACGCGCCGGGTGTACCCGAAGTCCACCCGGGCCTCCGAGCCGCCGATGAGGTCCAGTTCGTCGTGGTGACACCGCCGACCCGGATCGCGATCCCGCGCCCGCCGGAAGATCGGCCACGGGATTCGGCGATCTCTCGCCACCCGGCGCCCGGAACACGGCCGGCGCGACGAATGCGCTGTTCCCGGTAGTGACCCTGTTCGGCGTGAGGCCCGTCGGGCGCGGCGCATGTCGGCCCCGCGGCCCCGGCGCATCGCGGCGACGGGCGGCGAACCCCGGCGAGAAAAGCGGCATCCCTTTCTCCTGTCCAGGAGCGGTGCGTGCAGTCCGCGGCGCGGTATCCGATCATTGGCCGACCATTAGCCAATATCACCTCATCGGTTCCGCCTGTCAAGCCACGGCGGGGTTGCGGAACGGCCACAGCCCGCGAAAGAACCGGACTTACCGGGGACGATGACGAAGTGAGCCCAATTCTTCACGACTCACGACAATGGTCCGGCGAGTTTGCCGAAAGGATGCCAGCCGACTCTTCCGCACCGATTCCGAAGTGAATTGCCGGACATTTCACCCCGCGATACCGGCGCATTCCGCCGAGCCGTACGCATATGCGGATATTCCGCCGGAAATGGCGGATGTCCCGGCGCCGCCGGTGCCCTAGCTTTCACGGCGACGGCCGCGGACAGAGAGGGATCCCATGGCTATCGCACCGACCTTCGATATTCAGCTCACGGAAGCCGATCTGCGCGAGCAGTTGCGCACCGATGTGCTCTGGGGTCTGTCCGGCCCCCGGAAATGGCTGCCGCCGAAATGGTTCTACGACGCCCGCGGAAACGCACTGTTCGACCTGGTCCCCGGGCTGCCGGAGTACTACTTCGACCGCACCGAACGCGACCTTTTGCATACCGCGGCCGAGGAGATCGCCCGTCGCGCCTCGGGCGCGACCGAACTGGTGGAACTGGGTTCGGGTTCCGCCGAGAAGACCCGGCTGTTGCTGCACGCGCTCACCGCCCACGGCTCGCTGTGCTCCTACGTACCGCAGGATGTGTCCGAAACCGCGTTACGGGCCGCGGCCGATTGGACCAGCGGCGCATTCCCGCACCTGTCCGTGCACGGCATCGTCAGCGATTTCACCACCATGCTCGCCGCACTTCCGCACGGCGGCCGCCGGTTGATCGCGCTGCTCGGCGGCACCCTGGGGAATCTGCCGCCGTTCGAACGCACCGCGTTCCTGGGCGAATTGCACCAGGTGCTCACCCCGGGTGAACAGTTGCTCGTGGGGGTCGGCCTGGTCACCGATCCCGCCGTGATGATCTCCGCCTACGACGACGCCGCCGGGGTGACCGCGGAATTCAACCGCAATATGCTGTACGTCCTGAACGACCGGCTCGGCGCCGATTTCGATCCGTTCGCATTCACCCATCTCGCGGTATGGGACCCGGACCTGGAATGGATCGAAATGCGGCTGGCGGCCACCGAAGCGATGCGGGTGACCATCCCCGAGCTGGGTCTCGTGGTCGATTTCGCCGCGGGAGAGCAGCTGCGGACCGAGATCTCGGCGCAATTCCGGCTGTCCGGGTTCCGCGCCGAACTGGCCACCGCCGGCTTCCGCATGCGCCACGCCTGGACCGATCCCGCCGAACGATTCGCGCTGGTGCTCGCCGACAGGTGAACCGACGGACGCCGACGGACGCCGGCGGGCGCGGTGGTGGCGGGCGGGCCCGACGAGGCCGGGTGCTCGTGTCGGTTCGAACAGACCGCCTCACCCGCCGACGGCGACCTCGCCAGGCGCGACGGCCACCCCGCGCTCTCGATACCAGATCAGCCCGCTCAGCACCGCCCCGGCGACCGTGACCGCCGCGGCGACCGGATAGATGGTCCCCGGCCCGGCGGCGTCCATGGTGCGACCACCGAGCCAACCCGCCGCGGCCGCGGCGAGCTGGTAGGCCGAGGCGTTCACCGCGATCGCGAGGGTGGGTGCGAGGGTGGCGGTCTGGAGGATGCGCGCCTGCATACCGGGGACCACGGCGAAAGCGACGGCCCCCAGTACGAACACCAGGACCGCGACGGCGCCGGTGAGTCCGCCGGCCACCCAGGTGAGCAGCAGTGCCAGCGCCGACAACACGAGCATGCCGGGCTGCGAGGACAACAGCGCTCGATCGGCGATCCGGCCGCCGAGCAGATTTCCGGCGATGGCGCCGACTCCGTAGACCAGTAGCAGCACGGGTACGGCGCCCGCCGCGAACCCGGCGATATCGGTGAGCAGCGGAGCGAAGTAGGTGAACACCATGAGCGCGCCCGTGTTGCCCACCGCGGTGACGGCGACAGCGAGTTGCACTCTGCGATCGGTGAACACCCGCAACTCGGTCGTGACCGGGTACCGCGAGCCGGGCACATCGGCGACCCAGCGCGCCACCAGCAGCAGGCCGGCGAAGCAGACGGCGGCAATCGCGGCGAAGGTCGCCCGCCAGCCGTAGGCGGTGCCGACGACGGTGCCCAGCGGTGCGCCCAGCACCATTGCCAGGTTCATGCCGAGGACCAGTTTCGCGACGGTCGAACCCTGCCGCTCCGGTGGCTGTGCCGAGGTTGCGGCCACGATGGCGGTGGCGAAGAAGGTGGCGGTGACGAAGGCGGTGACCACCCGCGCGGCGAAGAGCAGACCGTACAGTGGGGCCAGTGCCGACGCCAGGTTTCCCGCGACGGCCACCACGAGCAGTGCCAGCAACAGCGGTTTTCTCCGGAACCGCGCGGTGAGCGCGGTGAGCAGCGGGCCGCCGACGATCATGCCGACGGCGTAGGCGGTGACGAGCAACCCGGCAGCGGGTACGGACACCGCCAGATCGTCGGCGATATCGGGCAGGATTCCGGCGACCACGAATTCACCGGTGGTGATTCCGAAGACGCAGAGTACGAGGGAAAACAGATTCGGCTGCACAGAACCATCGATCCGTTCTTGCGCTTCCGCACACGCGGAAACGACTGCGGTGGACAGGGAATTGCTCAGCTGAACACCGCGCCGATCGATACCGGCGCGGTGTGGATCCGCTTCCCAGCTTGCCCGGCGCAGCGGCGCGGCGGCAACGACCCGGCAATTCGCATCCGCGTAGATTGATAATATGCCCGTTATCGATTCGTCGGATACACCGGTGACCAACGGGGACGATCCCACCCCGCACCAACTCCGGTTGCTGCTGACACTGGCCGAGGAACTGCATTTCGGCCGGGCCGCGCGCCGCCTCTATCTCACCCAGCCGGCGCTGAGCCAGCAGATCCGCGCCCTGGAGGACCGGTTACGCGTGCCGCTGTTCCAGCGCACGAGCAGGCGTGTCGAACTCACCGAAGCCGGACGGGAACTGCTCCCCTACGCCCGCCGTGTGGTCACCGCCGCCGACGAACTGCGCCGCGCGGCATATCATCTGACCAGCGGCGACGACTCACTACGGATCGGGGTGTGTGAGAGCTTCGGCTCGATGCCGGAGATCCGGGCCGTGCTGGACGCATTCGCGAACCCATCACCGCGGGTGCGGGTACTCGAGACCTTCACCGCACAGCTGACCGCCCTCGAACGCGGCGAGATCGATGCCGCCTTCGTCCACCTGCCGGTTCCCGCGGGTCTGCACGCCCGGCCGCTCCTGGTGGAGCCCCGCCTGGCCTGCCTGCGGGCCACCGACCCGCTCGCCGCCCGCGCCACCCTCCACCTCGCGGACCTCGCGGAGTACCCGGTCGCGGAGATGTCACCGTCCACCTTCCCCGAGGGCCGCGCGTTCTGGACCGCGGACCCCCGGCCGGACGGCGCCCGCGTCCGGATCGCCGGCAGTCGCGGCAGCACTTTCGAATCGCTGCTGAACACGGTCGCGCTCACCCGGGCGGTCGCCTTCGTCCCCGCGGCGGCGGCCCGGCTGTATCCGCGGCCCGACCTCGCGTATGTCCCGGTCACCGACCTGCCGCCGTGCACCTTCGCCCTGGTCTTGAACGAAACGACGGCGCGTCCACCGCGCGCGCGGCGACTACGCGCGGCGATGGCCGCGATAGCCCCACGCGGCTGATATGTCCTGGTGACCGGACAGGTCAGCGGAACAGTGCGAGGTGGTCGGCGACCCACCGGGCATAGGTGCCGGCCCGGCGTCCGGTGAACCGCTGCACCGCGGCCGACGGCGCGACCGGCTCCAGCCGGGCGTACTCGAACGACCGCAGCAGCCCGTCGACCGCCCGGGCCGGGAGACCGGCGCCCACCAGACGGCCCCGCACCACGTCCGGGGGTAGGTCCTCGAACGCGATATCGGCGCCCAGGATTTCGGCGATCGTCGCGACCAACTCCCGGGGCGTGAGCAGCGCGGGGCCGGTCAGGAGGTGCGTTCCGGCGACCGCGGCGGGCTCCGTCAGGAGGGCGGCGGTGATCACCGACGCCACATCGCGGTCGTCGATGGGCGCCACGGCCACATCGGCGTACGGCGCCGACGCGGTGCGGGACTGCTGGATTGCCGCCGACCACCAGTGCGCGGTATTCGACATGAACAGCACGGACCGCAGAATCGTCACCGCGCCGTCGAACTGTGCGAGCCGTTCCTCCACCGGCCGGTATCCGGCCCCGATCGGGCTCTCCGGATCCGCGGCGGACGCGGACGACAGCAGTACCAGATGGCCGACCCCGTGCGTCCGGGCCGCGGCGACCAGTTCCGTGAGCCGGGCTTCGGGGTCGGCCGTGGGATCACCGGCACCCAGCGCGGTGACATTGATCAGGGCGGCCCGCGCGCCGTCCAGCAGATCCACGAAAGGCGCCTGCGCCGAGACGAATCGGATGCCCGCGGTGGCGGGCGCGGCGTCCGCTTGCCGAGTGACCGCGCGGACCTCGGCTCCGCGGTCCCTCAGCCCCGCGACGACCTGCCGCCCGATCGGGCCGGTAGCACCCGTGACCACGATCGCCGACGCCATCACCTCCCCCGGCCGACAACCGTACGGCGGACGCCCGCGTCGATACGAAGATCACGAGCTGCCATGCGCCTCAGCGTAGCCGGAAGCCCGGTCCCGATCTCTGTGGCCGGGCGTGTACCGGATACGCCACCCACCCTCCCAGCGCTCACCGGGTTCGAGATGACGCAATCCGTCACCCGAGTTCAACGCGTTCGGCGGGGCGGTCATCGGTTCCAGCGCGACCGCGAGACCCCGCCCCCGCGGACGCGGGAATTCCCGCGGGGTGAAAACCTGCAGATATTCCCATCCGGCATCCTGGACGAGTTCGACCGTGGCGCCGTCGGGCGCGGTGAGCCGGGCGGCCGCCGCGGGCGTCACCCCGCCGAAAGGAGTGTCCAGGTCCAACTCCGACAGCGGCACCCCGGCCCGCAGGTCGTAGCGGGTGCCCTCGACCGGGTGTTCGGCCACCGGATTCATGCGGGCGTCGACCTCGAAATAGGTCGTGGCGGAGACCGATAACACCAGGTCGTCGACGGGCGCCTCCCCTATCCGGAGGTACGGGTGCGCGCCCACGGCGTACGGTGCCGGCCGGTCGCCGTGGTTCACCACGCCGTGGGTCACGGCGAGCCCGTCGGAGCGCAGTTCGTAGCGCACCCAGCTGTCGAGCAGGAACGGCCAGCCGTGCTGGGGCGGTATCAGCGCGCCCAGGGTCACGGCGGCGGCGGACAGTTCGCGCACCTCGTAATCGGTGTTGCGCAGCAACCCGTGGATCGCGTTCGAACGCGCCGGCTCGGTGATATCGAGCTGCTGGGGTAATCCGTCGAGAGTCCAGATCCCGTCGCGGACCCGGTTCGGCCAGGGTGCCAGAACGATTCCGGCGCCCAGCGGCGGCGGAATCGCGGCCGGAACCGGTTCGGTGATCGCGATACCGCCCACGGTCAGCCCGCGCAGGACGGCGGCCACAGTGCCGATCTCGGCACGCACGCCGGAGAACTCCAGAACGATAGAGCGGCCGGTCGGTGTGATGCGCTCGGGGATGGTCACTTCGCCAGCCTAGATACCCGGCCCGGCCACGGCGGCGAGGCGCGGCCCGCGCCCGGCCACGGCGGCGGAAGCCCCCACGGCCGGCCCGGAGCCGGCCGCGCGGCGGTTACAGCCCGTTGACGATCACCGCGTTGCAGTCCGCGGCGGCCTGGCGCAGCGGGATCGCCGCCTGGTACTCCTCGGACTCGTACCAGGCGCGGGCCGCTTCGGGAGATTCGAATTCCAGCACCACGGTCTGCGTGGCGGGCCATTCCCCTTCGAGGACTTCGAACTTGGTGTCGATCGCCAGGACCTTCACCCCGGCGGCCATCGCCTTACCGGCTGCCTTACCGTATTCGGCCATCCCCGCCGGGTCCTTGATCAGCTCGGTCACGATGACGTAGCCCTTGGCCATGCTGGTCTCCTTTTCACGCGTGAGCCGCGATCGGCTCCTCGGACGACCCTACCCATAGCGACATTTACGTTGTCGAAAATCTCATATGTTGAAACCGAGAATGCCGCTGGGAACCCGTCAGGATGTGGCCCGGCCGTTGCGCCGGAGCAGGTGCGGGCGCAACCGGTTGAACCCGCGCACGCGCACACTGCGCAGGTGTTTGATGCTGAACTCGGGTTCGTCGTCCAGTTCCGCGGCGGCGCCGTCGTCCACCAGGATCGTGCCCGGCCGGGCGACACCGGTGAGCCGGGCGGCGATGTTCACCACCGAGCCGTACAGGTCACCGAACCGCTGCAGCACCGGCCCGTAGGCCACAGCGATCCGCAACTCCGGCGTGGTGCCCACCGTCATGGTGGATTCCTGGAGGGCCACCGCGATCCGGGCCGCGGCCAGCGGCGATTCGGCCGCGAACATCACTTCGTCGCCGACATTCTTGATGACCCAGCCGCCGTTCTCGGCGATGGCGTCGTTGGTGGTGGATTCGAACGCCTCCAGCAGCGTGGACAGTTCGTCGGGATGCAGATGCCGGGTCAGCCGGGTGTAGCCGACCATATCCGCGAACCCGACGGCCAGTACCCGGGTCGAGTCGGCGGGCGGGCCGGTCTCCTCCAGGTTCCGCGAGAGCGCCGCGTCCAGGTGGCGCCGCCAGGCGTAGGAGAGCAGGCCCTCCAGCAGTTCCACCGTTTCCGCGGTGGCGGTGCGGGTGATCTGCTCCCGGTCCCCGTCCGGTCCGGCCGCGGCGACACGTCGATCGATCTCGGCCAATACCAGGTCGACCTGCCATTCCGCCAGCCGCGCCATGGTCTGCCCGATGGTGCGGGCCGTCGCCGCCTGCTGCCGGGTGTCGGCACCCGCCAGGGTGCCCACCTCCCGGAACCGCTGGATGGCCGCGATATCGGCGTCGGTGTAATCGCGGGCGCTGTCGTCCTCGCTGGCCGGGAATCCGAGCGAGACCCACAGCCGCCGGGCCAGCTCCGGTGTCACCTCGGCTCTTTCGGCCACCTCGTTGCGGTTGTAGCGCCGGCGGCCGGCGAGCAGGCTCGCCTCGGCCGCCGACCGCACCAGTTCGGCCCTCTCCTGCGACACCATGGGCGAAACCTTACGACGCCACGGCGGCCCGCCGGGCGGTCCGGGTGAATCGCCCGGTGATCTGCGTCATGTCCGGCTCGCCGCCCGCATGGCGGCGCGGGCCGGAGTCACGGCCGGGCGGGGACGGGATCCGGCACCCACGGGCCGGAATCCGGGAGCGGCGCCACCGGTCGCGTGGTGCGCGGAACCGCGGCGGGAGCGGCCCGAGGAGCGGCCTCCGCGGGACGCGCGGTGGGATCGGGCGCGGGTACGGGCACCTCGGCGGAAGGGGTTACGGGAGCCGGCGGCGCGGCCGGGGCCGGGGCGGGCGGGGCCGCCCGGGGCGCGGGGATATCGGCCTGCCGCGGGGTCGGCACCGCGGACTGTGTGGTCGGCTCGCCGGGCCGCGGCGCGGCCTGGGCGGGCTGCGGGGCGCGCTGGGCGGTCGGCGCGGTGGGCGGCGTCGTCGGGGCCACGGGCGGGGTGGGCGCCTGGGCGGGTTGCGGCGCCGGTACCGAATGCGATGTCGGGGCCGGCACCGAGCGCGGCGCGGCCTGGGCGGGCTCGACGGGCGAGACGAACAGCGGCCGGTCGGTGGGCAGATTGACGAAACTCGGCGCGGCCGGATCCAGCGCCAGATGCTGCGGTGCCAGCTCGCTGTCGTTGAGCATGGGCCGGAAGGCCAGCGCCTTCGGCGAGTTGCCCGCGAACACGTCGAGTCGCAACCGGTGCCCGGGCACCAGTACCGCCTGGATCGGGATGACCGCGATATCCAGCGTCACCGGCTCGCCCGGTACCACCTTCTGCACGCTGTCGAGAGTGAGCGGATTGTGTGGCGCGGTGAGATCACCGTTGGGCGAACGCGTACTGCGCGCTTCGTCGATCGCCCGGAGCGACGCGGTGAGCTGCCCGGTGCTCAGCACGGTCGAGGTCCCGTCGGGCGCCACATCGTTGACCGTCACGTTCCAGTAGCCGTCCGCGGCGTCGTGCACGGTGTTGAGATGCACATTGATCGGGCCGGACAGAATCGTGCGTTCGGCGATCGGCTCGCTGGTGAAGGTGAGCGCGTTGCGTTCGGCGATCCGGGAGTCCTTGGCGCACATGTCCAGTGCCGCGCCGATCCCCGCCGACCCCTGCGCCATGTCACGCGAGCAGAAATTGGTCAGGCCCGGGGAGACGGTGAGCCGGTCGGGCGGACCCGGCGCGGCGGTGAGCGAGCCGTCGTGCACGGAATCGGCGGTCGTCCCGCTGGCGGCCCCCGACAGGTACACCCGCCGGTGCGTCATACCCGGCTGCGGGAACCGGTCGAGCACCACCCAGTCTCCGCCCTGCTCCCAGACGATCACCGGACCGTAGTCGGTGATGCCGTTGTCGATGTCCTTGAGCCAGTGGTCGAACCACGCGCGCTGCAGCACATCCAGGCGCGGCGGAGCCCCGGGACGTCCGGTCCCGGCCCCGGGGTTGGCGTGGTAGGTATCGCCGACGATGAGCTGTTTGCGGCCCGGCGACAACGGGATGTCGTTGTAGAGCGTGGTCGCGCTGTTGGCGAAGATGTCGTGCCAGCCGCCGTAGACGAAGGTCGGCACGGTGATCTTCTCCGGATGGCCCATGATGCCCTGACGGAAGGCGCTGTTCTCGTCCAGCGCGTCCGCCAGGGCCGGCGGCATATCCCGCAGCGAGGGGGTGAGCAGCGCCTGGGCGAGCAGATCGTAGTTGGTCGCGGGGTCGGCCATGCGGTCGCTGAGCCACTGCCAGTCGAAGGTGCCGTTGAGCATGGCTTTCACATCAGGCATGAGTTTGGCCTGGTTCACCTGGTTGAGCCACAGCGGCAGGAAGGTCACGCCCACACCGCCGCCCGGCGCCACTACATCGCGCATGAGATCACTGCCCGGTTCCACCGGGAAGATCGCCTTCAGCGGTGCCGGGGCGTTCTCCGCGGCACGCAACTGGTTGATCCCGGCATAGGATCCCCCGCTCATGGCGACCCGCCCGTCGGACCACGGCTGCCGCGCCGACCATTCGATCACCTCGCGGGTGTCGAGCTGTTCACGCTCACCGAGGGTGTCCCACAGTCCCTGTGACTGCCCGGTACCGCGCACATCCACGGAGACGACCGTGTAACCGGCTCGGACGAGCTGGCTGTCGAGCCCGAGCACGGTCGCCACGGTGCCGCCGTCCAGCGCGTGCAGCAGATCCTCGAACCCGCTGATCGGGGTGCCGGATAGATTGATCCGGCGGACCAGGTCCATGGTCCACCGCCGCACTTCGGGATCGCCCATCGCCGAATCGATCATGCTCGACATCATTTTCGAGTACGGCGTCATGGTGACGATCGTCGGCAGCGGCCGGGTCTCGACCGCCCCGCCGGCCGCCGCGGGGCGGTACACATCGGCTTTCAGCACCACGCCGTCGCTCATGGTGATCAGTACGTCTTTGTCGATCTGCGTTTCGGGATACGGCTGCGGGCCGTCGTGCAGATCGGTCCACTGCTGGGCGAGTTCGGCGGGCGATACCGCCGGGGAGGTTTCCCGGTGCACCGGGTGGCGCGCGGATTGCGCTGCCACCACCAGGATCACGGTCACGATGACGACAACGGCGGCGGCCACGGCGGCCGCGAGCCCGTGAACCCGGTACAGCCGCATGAACAAACCCTCCACCTCGTGGTTCCGGTTTCCGCGCACAGGTGGAGCCGACAATAGCAATCAGCTCTTATAGAACCGGGCTACGACGCGCGGGCTCGGCCGATCGCCGAAATCCGAGGTGGGCGGGCGACCGAACCCGCGACGTGAGCGTCAGCTCGCGCGTCGCGCCCGCAGGACGAGGTCCTTGACCTGATGTCCGGCGGCGGGCCGGTGACGGTCGCGACGCTCGTCGACCTCCACAGTCCAGCCGTCGCCGAGGAGTTCGACGATCTCGGACGGCTGATAGAACTCGTAGGGGTCGAACCGGGGCGACGGTCCGTCGCCCTCGTGCGCATGGTCACCCCCGTGCGAATGTTCCTCGCGCGAGGGGAACTCGGTGGGATCGTGCGCGACGAAGAGCAGGGTTCCGCCGGGGGCCACGGCGTCGAGCAGTCCACGCACGGTGGCGTGATCGGTTTCGTGCACGATCGGGAAATAGTGCGCCGACACCAGATCGAAGGAGCGGGCCGGCAGCGGCGTGACGGTGATGTCGGCGCGCTGCCAGGCGATCTCCGGATGGCCGGCCGCCGCACGGTCCAGCGCGACCTGCGAGATATCCACCGCGGTGACCTGCCAGCCGCGCTCGGCCAGCCAGTAGGCGTCCGCCCCCTCGCCGCAGCCGAGATCGAGGGCCTGGCCGGGTGCCATACCGGTTACTTCCGCGACGAGGGCATCATTGGGCAATCCGCTGAAGCGCTGTTCGCTCTCGCCGTACATATCATCCCAGAACTGCTGGTCCATCCGGTGCTCCCGATCTCGTGAGGTGTGCTTCCCAGCATCCGGGCAAACAGCTGGCTTGACAAATTTATTTGCCAGTTCTGCAATAGAGACATGGAGCGTGAGTTCGGCGAGGTCATCGAGGCGATCGGCCCGCGGTTGCGCGAGCTGCGCCGCCGCAACAGCACGACGCTGGCGGCGCTGTCCGAGGTGACCGGTATCCCGGTGAGCACCCTGTCGCGCCTGGAATCCGGGCAGCGAAAACCCAGCCTCGAACTACTGCTCCCGCTGGCCAAGGCGCACCAGGTACCGCTGGACGAACTCGTCGGCGCGCCGGAGACCGGAGACCCGCGGGTCCACACCCGTCCGGTGACCCGGCACGGTCAGACCTTCATCCCGCTGACCCGCAGACCGGGGGGCCTGCAGGCCTACAAGCAGATCCTGTCCGGCCGCGCCGCCGCCGAACCCGAGATGCACACCCACGAGGGTTACCACTGGCTCTATGTGCTCAACGGGAAACTCCGGCTCATACTCGGCGACCGCGACATGATTCTGACCCCGGGTGAAGTGGCCGAATTCGATACCCATCTGCCGCACTGGTTCGGCAACGCCGACGAGCATCCGGTGGAGTACCTGAGCATCTACGGACCGCAGGGCGAGCGGTTCCACATCAAGGCCAGATATCGCCCGGGATGAATTCGGACACCGGCGCTACGCTGCGGGAATGCAGATAGTTATTTTTTCGTGATCCGCATTGCCCGTGTCGTTTACCGCGTGGCGCGCGATCACGCGAAATATGACTCCCCGGGTTTGCAGGACCGACATATAGCTGTGGTGTATTTCCAACGCTGTTCGAGTAGTCGGTGATGATCCCTCGCGCACTCGGCGGTGCTGACCGTTGCGCCCCCACCGGCTCTCGACCTGAGCACGGAGGACCGCAATTATGGATTCTGTACCGATACGTCAGCGCTGCGCCGCACTGGCCCTTTTCGCCGCCGCGGCCGGCGCCATTCTCGGAACAACAGCACCCGCCCAGGCCCAGCCGGTCACCCTGCCCGGCTTCGGCACCTTCGAAATTCCCGATCAGATCCCTCTGCCGGCCGGAATTCCCGGCATCGGCGCGCCCGCCCCACAGATAGCGCCCGCACCGCCCGTCGGAGATATCGCGGTGGCGGCGGCGCGCAGCAAGCTCGGGGCACCGTACGTCTCCGGCGGTACCGGGCCGAACGTCTTCGACTGTTCGGGGCTGGTGCAGTGGGCATACCAGCAGGCCGGCGTACAGGTACCGCGCACCAGCTGGTCCCAGCTCTCCGCCGGTACACCGGTACCGCTCGACCAGCTACGGGTCGGCGACGTGATCTCCTACAGCGGCGGTGGCCATTCGGCGCTGTACGCCGGAGACGGTCAGGTGATCCACGCCGCGACCACCACGGTCGAGATCTCGCCGATGTCGTATTCGCCCGTGGTCGGAGCGCGCCGCTTCTGACCCGGGCCGCGTCGTGGTCCCAATCGTCGGCGGCAGACCCGGACCACAGCTTCGGCCCACGGCGCAGCCACGGCTCACGGTCCTCGGGAGGGGTAGTCCCGAGGGCCGTGATCCGAGATCAGAGACGTTCGACGATGGTGGCGTTCGCCAGACCGCCCGCCTCGCACATGGTCTGCAACGCGTACCGGCCACCGGTCTGCTCGAGATGGTTGACCATGGTGGCCAGGATCCGCACCCCCGAGGCGCCCAGCGGGTGCCCCAGCGCGATGGCCCCACCGCGCGGGTTCAGCTTCTCCGGGTCGGCGTTCAGCTCGTGCTGCCAGACCAGTGGGACGGGCGCGAACGCCTCGTTGACCTCGTAGGCGTCGATATCGTCGATCGTCAGCCCGGCCCGCTCCAGCACCTTCTTCGAGGCCGGCACCGGGGCGGTCAGCATGAGCAGCGGATCGTCACCCACCACGGCGAAGGAATGGAAGCGTGCCCGCGGCCGCAGACCGAGCTTCGTGGCCGCCTGCTCGCTCATGATGAGCGCCGCCGATGCCCCGTCGGTGAGCGGCGAGGAGTTACCCGGGGTGATGGACCAGTTGATCTCCGGGAACCGCTGTGTGTACTGCTCGTCGGCGAACGCCGGCTTCAGGCCCGCGAGCTTCTCGGGGGTGGACCCGGCCCGGATGGTCTCGTCCGCGGTCAGCTCGCCGGCCGCCACCAGCTCCCGATCGAACCCGCCGGCCGCGGCGGTCTCGGCCGCCAGCCGATGCGACCGGGCCGCGAATTCGTCGAGGGTGGCCCGGTCGAACTTCCAGCGCGCCGCCAGGATCTCGGCGGCGACACCCTGCTGCACCAGGCCCTCCGGGTACCGGTGGGCGATGGGACCGCGATTGGCGTCCTGCCCCTGCGCGTTGGAGAACATGGGCACCCGGCTCATCGACTCCACGCCACAGGCGATGGCGATGTCGTAGGCGCCGGCGATCACGCCCTGCGCGGCGAAATGCGCGGCCTGCTGACTGGATCCGCACTGCCGGTCCACCGTGGTGGCCGGTACCGATTCGGGGAACCCGGCGGCCAGCACAGCGGTCCGGGAGATATTGAAGGCCTGCTCCCCGCTCTGGGTCACGCAGCCGCCGATCACATCGTCGACCAGCGCCGGATCCAGATCATTGCGCCGCAACAGCTCGGTGAGCACTCCGGCCAGCAGCGTCGCCGGGTGCACCCCGGACAAGCCGCCACCGGCCTTACCCTTCCCGGACGGCGTGCGAACCACATCGACGATGACGGCGGACTGCATAGTCCCTCCCGAGGTGCTCGTTTCCGGCGGGTCAAGTTAATGACCGTTCGCTTTAAGTTAACACGGATTCACGGTCGGCGGCCAGACACCGACCCGGCCACCCGGCCGGGCAAGCCCAATCGGTCGCGCCACGGTCTTCCCCCGCCGAATCCATCCATCAGCCAAGGAGCAGCAGACCGAACCTGCGGAATTCGACCAGTGTCCGAACGCGGTGTTTCAGGCCCCGGCCTCGCATACGACGCTGCCACCACACGACCCGATGTCCAGGGAGCCGACAATCACGTCCACGGGCGGTGACACGCCCGTGCAGGCCCGGCTCCACCCAGCTCGCCTGAATTAGCGCATACTTTGCTGAGGCCCTAACGAAGCACCTTTTCCTGGAGCGCCGAACGGCCGATGCCGTATGTGCGGAACTCACCGGTCTGACGGCCGACATCGACCGATGGTCCGGACCAGCCGTTCGCACGACTGGCGACTGTCGTTCGTGATGACCGGGAACTTGGGTGTCGTGGGTCAGCGCGGAAATCCGGGGAAGTCCGGTTTCGATGGTCGCCGCGACCCGGCCGATAATGAACGACGGTCGGTTCTTGCGGCAGGGTCCGGGGTGCTGCGTGGTTGCCGGGTGGAGGTTAGGCTCGTGGGTATGTATCGGGTACGGGCCGGTACACGGCCGGCGGCTTCGGACATGTTCATCGGCCGTGAGTTGGAAATCAAGAAGATCACCACCTTGCTGTTGGGTTCGGCACGGTTGGTCACCTTGACCGGTCCGGGTGGGATCGGAAAGACGCGATTGGCAGCCGAAATCGCCCGGCGGTGCGATGAAGACGCTCACACCTCGGTGTATTGGGTGCGGTTGGCGCGACTGCCCGTAGGCGCGGATGCAGGGGCGGTGGAAATGGAGGTCGCGCGGTCGGTTCTGGATGCCGATCCCGCGGTGCGGCCGACGTGGGATGAATTGGTCGATAAATTGACCTGCGCCGATGAGGCGGGGCAGACGCCGCGGACCCTGGTGGTGCTGGATAATTGTGAGCACGTACTGGCTTCGGCGGCC
>NZ_JBEXLL010000071.1:0-37138 GCF_040609955.1 Nocardia sp. NPDC004568 | reverse complement strand
GCCGCACCGGGAATCCGGTGCGGCACCGCTGTTCGCGTATGTCCGGGCCCGTTCGCCCGCGGGATGCGCGCGTGGCCGGCCGAGCCGGCGCGACGTACTACGGATCACCTTTTCCCACCCCGCCCCACCGGGTTCCCCCACGGTGCCCCACCGTCCGGTCGGCAGGGACGTGATCAGGTGGTTTGCTGGAAGTTGACGGGGTCCGCCGGAGTGGGCGGCCGTAGACGCGCGCAAGGAGGCAGGGCCGCGAAAACTCGGCCCGGCCGGTGATAGCTGGGGTGACCTGCGAAATCGGACGGCCGGGGAGGCACATCACCCCGTGTTTCGATTGAAAGTGGGGGAAAGTGGGGTAATGTGGAGCGCGCACTACAGGAGAGGCCGCGAGGCACTCGACCGGCGTAGCCGGTCAACACCATTCGAGGTGGTCCGGTAGGAGGTATCGGGTTGTTTCTCGGTACTTACACACCTCGTCTGGACGACAAAGGGCGACTCACGTTGCCCGCGAAGTTTCGAGACGATCTGGCGGGAGGGTTGATGGTCACCAAAGGACAGGACCACAGCCTTGCCGTCTATCCGAAGGACGAGTTCAGTGCGCTCGCCCGGCGCGCCGCGTCGGCCTCCCGGAGCAACCCGCAGGCGCGGGCCTTCGTCCGGGCGTTGGCGGCGGGAACGGACGAGCAGCGGCTCGACTCGCAGGGCCGGATCGTGTTGTCGGCCGAGCATCGCCGGTACGCCAACCTCACCCGCGACTGCACGGTCATCGGTTCGGTCGACTTCCTGGAGATATGGGACAAACAGGCGTGGGAGACCTACCTCGCCGAGCACGAGGAGGACTACGCACAAGCGAGAGACGAGGCACTGGGCGGAATCTTCTAGCCCGCGCGAGTGCCACGCGGCCTCTGCCCGGATGCGGACCCTGACGTACTTCCCCGACGCCAGGTGCCGCTTCGGTCAGAGACCCCGCGGCATTCGTTACGTCACCGAGTTTCCTTCTGTCGCTCACCCCGTGGACGCGCCGGATCGAACGGCGGCGCGGCCGCATCTCGCGCAATCAATTGTTCGCCCGCTTCGGCGCCGGTGATCCGTACCCACCTGGGCGCGGATGCGACCCGAATCGGGTCGTCACGGAGCGAGGCACGGATCCGGAGGTCGATTTGAACCGTGAGCAGCACGGCACGCGACACGTCCCTGTTCTGCTCACCCGCGCCGCCGAATTGCTCGACCCGGTGCTCGGCGGCCCGGCGTCCGTCTACCTCGATGCCACGTTGGGACTCGGGGGCCATGCCGAGTACTTCCTGCGCGCTCACGCCGATCTCCGGCTCGTAGGTCTCGATCGCGATACCCGCGCCCTCGCGCTCACCACCGATCGATTGCGACCCTATGCCGACCGGATCACCCTGGTGCACACCCGGTACGACGGGATCGCCGACGCGCTCGCGGAGGCCGGTCTGCCGGCCACCGGCTCGGTCAGCGGCATCCTGATGGATCTCGGTGTCTCGTCCATGCAGCTGGACGAGGCCGATCGGGGTTTCGCCTATTCCGTGGACGCCCCGCTCGACATGCGGATGGACGCGACCACCGGCCCGACCGCCGCCGATGTGCTCAACACCTACAGTCAGGGCGAGCTCGCCCGGGTGCTGAAGGTCTACGGCGAGGAACGGTTCGCGAACCGGATCGCCGCGGAGATCGTGCGGCGCCGGGCCCGGCAGCCGCTGCGGACCAGCGCCGAACTCGTGAGCCTGCTCTACGACACCATTCCCGCCCCGGCCCGGCGGACCGGTGGGCATCCGGCCAAGCGCACCTTCCAGGCGCTGCGGGTGGAGGTGAACGGTGAACTGGATTCGCTGCGCGCGGCCCTTCCGGCCGCGCTGGCGGCATTGCGACCGGGCGGTCGCATCGTGGTCATGTCCTACCAGTCGCTCGAGGACCGGGTATTCAAGCACGAACTGGCCGAGCGCGCGAAATCCCGCACACCGATGGGGCTTCCGGTCGAACTCCCGGGTATGGGGCCGGAGTTCCGCATCCTGACCCGGGGCGCCGAACAGGCCGGACCGGCCGAGATCGAGGAGAATCCCCGCGCCGCGCCGGTCCGGATGCGCGCCGCCGAGAAGATCGTGCAGGAGGCGGAATGAGCACCGGCACCGGACACATCGCAGCGGTGGCCCGCGGAGCAGCGAATTCGCTTGTCCGCGTGACGCGCTTGCGGTACGACGGTGCGGGTGCGATATGCGGATATCGCATCGATGTTCGCAAGATCGCGGTGTCAGGGGAGCACCGGCTGGGCATTACGGACCACAGCACAGGCGTACGCGGGCCGAAACCGCGGGCCATCACACCGATACGGGGGTGTCAGGTATGAGCGTGACCACGCGTACCGAGACCGGGCGACCGGCTCGCCGGGTACACGACGCGGAGCGAGTGAAATCCGGTGCCGCGCAGCGGGCCTACGCCCGGCGCCGGCAGCGTACCGGTGCGGCACCGGCGGCCACGCCGCGGTCGGAACTGGCGGGGCGGGGACCGTTCGTCGCCGCCATTCTGGCCATGTTCGGCTGCGGTCTCGCACTCACGCTCGTCCTGACCACCCGCGCCGCCGAGGACAGCTATCAGCTCAGTGACGCGCGCGAGACCAACCGGGTGCTCTCCGACGAACGCGCGGCATTGCAGCGGGAGGTCGCCGCCGCCGATTCGGCGCCCGAACTCGCCACTCGTGCCCGGGAACTGGGCATGATCCCGGCGGTCGATCCGGCGCGGCTGGTCGTGGCCCCGGACGGCACCGTCACCGTGGTCGGCGAACCGAAGCCCGCCCAGGGGCCGCCGGCCCCGCCGCTGAACGGCCCGCCCCGCGGGGGAGCCCCCCGTACCGGCGCGGACCCGGGCGAACGGATCGTGCCGGTCCCGACGGTGCCGCGATCGGACTCGGCCGCGCCGGGCCCGGGCGGCGTGCTCGCCGCACCGGGGTCCGAACCGCCCCCCGCACCGCGGGCGGGTGAGGAGGTTCCAGCGGGTACGGCTCCGGCCGACGATGCGGTTCCACCGGCGGCGCCGACCGAGGGCGGCGCCCCGATCGAGGGCGCCGCGCCGGACCGAGCGACCGATCCGGCCGGGGCCGCCGCGCCGGCCGAGGGAACTGCTCCGGCCGGCGCGCCCGCTCCGGTCGACGGTGTCCCCCCGGCCGAGGTACCCGCGGCGGCGGGCCAGGCGCCCGCGGAGGTGCCGGGCACTGTCGAACCCACCTCGGTCGCGCCGCTGCCGCCCGGTACGGCGGGTGAGGAGATGCGATGAACCGGCGCGGGTCGGGGCGCGGGCGCGATTCCGCGCCGAGATCCCGAGCCGCGGGCGAGCGTGGAAAGACGAAGAAGCGATCCGCCGAGGTAGCCGCGCCCGCCCGGCCGCGCGCACCCCGGCGGTCACGTCCGGGTGGGCGGTCCGCGCCGAACGGGCCGGTGCGGATCCGGCTCGGCGTGGGCCGCTTGATCATGCTGGTGGCGCTGACCGTGGTGGCCCTGCAACTGCTCTGGATCCAGACCATCGCCGCGCCCACGCTGTCGGCGCAGGCGGCCGGTCAGCGCACGGCCTACCAGGACCTGCCCGCCACCCGTGGCACCGTCACCGACCGCAACGGCAAATCCCTGGCCTTCACCATCACCGCCCAGTCGCTGAACTTCCAGCCCGTCCGGGTGCGCAAGGATCTCGCCGACGCCCGGGCGAAGGACGATTCGGCGCCCGACCCGGACCGGCGGCTCGAAGATATCGCCCGGACCATCCACGGGATCCTCGGTGACGAGGGACCGAAGGAAGCCGAGCTGCTGGAGAAACTGCGCAGTGACCAGACCTTCGTGTACCTGGCCCGCAATGTCGACCCGCGCAAAGCCGACGAGATCACCGCGAAGTTCCCCGAGGTCGGTACCGAACGTCAGGACCTGCGCGAATACCCGGGCGGGTCGCTGGCGGCCAATATCGTGGGGGCCACCGGCTGGGACGGCCACGGCCGGGTCGGACTGGAGGCCTCGCTGGATTCGGCGCTGGCCGGCACCGACGGCTCCTATACCTATGACCGCGGCTCCGACGGGGCGGTGATCCCCGGCAGTCTCCGCGATCGCCAGCCCGCGGTCGACGGCAACAATGTCGAACTCACCCTGGACTCCTATCTGCAGAACCACGTGCAGCAGCAGATACAGCAGGCCAAGGATCGCTCGGGCGCGAGATCGGCCTCCGCGGTGGTACTGGACGCCAAAACCGGCCAGGTGCTGGCCATGGCCAACGACAACACGTTCAATCCGGCGCTCGGTCCGCAGCACTGGGATCCGGCGGGGCTGGACAACCCGTCGGTGACCCAACCCTTCGAACCCGGTTCCGTCAACAAAGTGGTCACCGCGGCCGCGGCCGTCGAATACGGCCTCACCACGCCGGACGAGGTGCATCAGGTGCCCGGACGCATCGATATGTCCGGGGTCACCGTCGGTGACGCCTGGGAGCACGGCGTCGCCCCTTACACCACCACCGGGATCTTCGGTAAGTCCTCCAATGTGGGCACCCTGATGCTGGCGCAGCGGGTCGGCGAGGACCGGTTCGCCGATATGCTCGAACGCTTCGGTCTGGGCCGGCGCACCGAGGTCGGGCTGCCCGGCGAGAGTTCGGGTCTGCTGCCCGCGCGAGACCAGTGGTCCGGCGGTACGTTCGCCAACCTGCCCATCGGTCAGGGCCTTTCGATGACCACCCTGCAGATGACCGGTATGTACCAGGCCATCGCCAACGACGGGCTCCGGATGCCGCCGCGTATCGTGCGCGCCACCGTCGCCCCCGACGGGACCCGCACCGAGGAACCGGCGCCCGAGGGGGTGCGCGTGGTGAGTCCCGACACCGCGCGCACACTACGCACCATGTTCCAGTCGGTGGTGCAGAACGATCCGACCGGAGTGCAGATGGGGACCGGCGCCGCCGCCGCGGTGGACGGCTACCGGATCGCCGGGAAGACCGGGACAGCGCAGCAGGTCGACCCGAACTGCGGTTGCTATTCCAGCTCGTCGTACTGGATCACCTTCGCCGGTATCGCGCCCGCGGACAACCCGCGCTACGTCATCGGATTGATGCTCGACGCGCCGGTGCGCAGTTCCGACGGCAGCGGCGGGCAGTCGGCCGCACCGCTGTTCCACGACATCGCCTCCTGGGCGTTGCAGCGGGATCGGATCCCGCCGTCGAGCGAACCGGAACGGCAGTTCGTCCTGCAGGCGTCGTGATTCGGCGAACCGGCTTACCCGACCGTGACCCGGCGTCGGTAACCTGACTCGTCGTCGTATCCGCGCTTCATCATGCAGAGAGGAATCCTGTGCCCGCGCAGTCCAGCCAGCCCTCGCTGCGGCCGGCCCGGCCGCTGTCGACACCGCTGCCCGACCTGCTGGATCTGATCGACGCCGAACTTCGGCCACCGGTCGGCACCGAACTATCCGTCACCGGGATAGAACAGCGCTCCGACGCGGTCCTACCCGGTGATCTGTTCACGGCGTTACCCGGCTCCCGGGCGCACGGCGCCCGGTTCGCCGCCGACGCGGTGGCCCGCGGCGCGGTCGCCGTCCTCACCGACGCCGCCGGGGCGGAACTGGCCGGTGATCTGCCGGTGCCGGTCCTGGTGCGCGAGAATCCGCGCGCGATCCTCGGCGAGTTGTCCGCGGCGATCTACGGCCATCCGTCCGAGCGGTTGCGGATCATCGGGATCACCGGCACCTCCGGTAAGACCACCACCTCCTACCTGGTGGAGGCCGGACTGGCCGCGGGTGGTCTGTCCACCGCCCTGATCGGCACCATCGAGACCAGGATCGGGGGCCGCCGGGTCCCGAGTGCGCTCACCACGCCCGAGGCTCCGCAGTTGCACGCCATGTTCGCGCTGATGGTGGAACAGGGCGTGGACGCGGTGGTGATGGAGGTGTCCAGCCACGCCCTGGCGTTGGGCCGGGTCGACGGGGTGCGGTTCGCGGTGGGGGCGTTCACCAACCTGTCGCAGGACCATCTGGACTTCCACGCCGACTTCGAGGACTATTTCGCCGCCAAACGCCGGCTGTTCGAACCCGAGTCGCCGGTGGCCGCCCGCACCGCCGTGGTGTGTGTGGACGATGCCTGGGGCCGGCGCCTCGCCGACGGGCTGGCCGCGCCGATCCGAGTGGCGACGACCGGCCCGGCGGACTGGTCGCTGGCCGGGCCCGCCGCCGCGCACGGCGGAGAACAGGAGTTCACGGCGGCCGGGCCGGATGGTGAGACGCCGGTACGGTTGCGGCTGCCCGGTGACTACAACATCGCCAACGGACTGCTCGCGATCGCGGTGTGCGCGGCCGCCGGGGTCGCGCCGGGGACCGCCGCGCCCGCGCTGGCCACGGTGGACGTACCCGGCCGGATGCAGCGGGTGGAGCGCGGGCAGGAATTCCTGGCGCTGGTGGACTACGCCCACAAACCCGCCGCGGTGGAATCGGTGATCGCCACCCTGCGCACCCACCTGGCCACCGCGGGGAGCCGGGGGAGGCTGGCGGTGGTGGTCGGCGCCGGTGGCGACCGGGACACCGGTAAACGCGGTCCGATGGGTGCGGCCGCCGCGCGCGGCGCGGATCTGCTCATCGTCACCGACGACAACCCACGCACCGAGGATCCGGCCGCGATCCGCGCGTCGCTGATCGCGGGCGCCCATAGCGTCGCCGACGAGCAGCGCGGCGAGGTCCGTGATATCGGCGACCGGAGCGCGGCGATCGAGGCGGCGGTCGGTTGGGCGCACCCCGGCGATGTGGTGCTGGTCGCGGGCAAGGGCCACGAAGCAGGGCAGGAGATCAACGGGGTGAAATATCCGTTCGACGACCGCGAGGTACTCGCGGCGGCGATCGATTCGACACTGCGGCACAGTTCCGGGGGCGCGGACAACGGTTCGTGGTCCACGGGCGCGGAGGACTTGACAGTTTCATGATCGAGATGACACTGCGGGATATCGCCGAGGTCGTGGGCGCCACGCTGCACGACGTCGGTGACCCGGAGGTGAGGGTGACCGGTTCGGTCGAATTCGATTCGCGGCGAGTCGGTCCAGGCGATATCTTCCTGGCGCTGCCGGGCGAGCGCGTCGACGGCCACGACTACGCGGCCGCCGCGATCGAGGCCGGCGCTGTCGCTGTCCTGGCCGCCCGGCCGGTCGGCGTGCCCGCCATCGTCGTACCGCCCGCGCCGGGGTCGATGCCGTCGGGCGCGCTTGCGCTGAGCCATGATTCGACCGGCGCCGGCGCCGCGGTGCTGACCGCACTGGCCGCGCTGGCCCGGGAAAGTGTGTCACGGCTGGTCGCGGCCGGCGGCCTGACCGTGGTCGGCGTCACCGGGTCCTCGGGTAAGACCTCCACCAAGGATCTGCTGGCATCGGTGCTCGCACCGCTGGGACCGGTGGTGGCCCCGCCCGGCTCCTTCAACAACGAACTCGGGCATCCCTGGACCGCTCTGCGCGCGGGTCCGGACACCAGGTTCCTGGTGCTGGAGATGTCGGCGCGCGGGCCCGGGCATATCGCCGCCCTGGCCCGGGTCGCGCCGCCGAGTATCGGGGTGGTCCTCAATGTGGGCACCGCGCATCTCGGTGAATTCGGCAGCCGCGAGGCGATCGCGCAGACCAAGGGCGAACTCGTGGAGGCGCTGCCCGAAACCGGCCTGGCCGTACTGAACGCCGACGATCCGAAGGTGAGCGCGATGGCCACGCGGACGGCGGCGCGGGTGGTGACGGTCGGGCATTCCGCGGGCGCGCAGATCCGGGCCACCGCGACCACGCTCGACGAACAGGCCCGTGCGTCGTTCACGCTGCACACGCCGCTCGGCGACCGTCCGGTCACGCTGGCCGTGCACGGGGAACACCAGGTCGGTAACGCGCTGTCGGCCGCCGCGGTGGCCCTGGAGTGCGGCGCCGACCTCGACACGCTCGTCACCGCGCTCTCCGGCGCCCGGGCGGCGTCGGCGCGGCGGATGGATGTACGCACCAGCGCCGCCGGGGTCACGGTGATCAACGATTCCTACAACGCCAACCCCGATTCCATGCGGGCCGCGCTCAAAGCGCTGGTCACCATGGCCCGATCGGGTGACACCCCGCGGCGCAGCTGGGCCGTCCTCGGCGAGATGGCCGAACTCGGGCCGGAATCGGTGGTGGAACACGACGGGATCGGCCGCCTGGCGGTCCGCCTGGATGTGGACCGGCTCATCGTGGTCGGGACCGGACGACCCTCCCGGGGCATGCACCAGGGAGCGGTCATGGAAGGCTCATGGGGTGAGGAATCGGTGCTCGTCCCGGATATCGAAGCGGCCGTGGAGTTGCTCGCCGCCGAAGTCGGCGCGGGTGACGTGGTGCTGGTGAAGGCATCGCAATCGGTCGGCCTGTGGGCGGTGGCCGAACAGCTGCTGGCCGAGGGTGAGAAGAACGCGGGTGCCGGCACACCGGCACCGGGCGGCGCCGGCGCCGCCGACGGGGTGAGCACGGAGGCAGTGCGATGAGACAGATCTTGTTCGCGGCGGCGATCGCACTGACGGTGTCGATCCTGTTGACGCCGCTACTGATCCGGATATTCGCCCGGCAGGGGTTCGGGCAGGAGATCCGGGTCGACGGGCCGGCCAGCCATCAGTCCAAGCGCGGTACGCCCACCATGGGCGGGGTAGCGATCATCATCGGTATGTGGGCCGGGTATCTCGGTTCCCACCTGATCGGAATCGGTTACGAGGCAGAAGGCCCCACCGCCTCCGCACTGCTGGTACTCGGCCTGGCCACCGCGCTCGGCGTGGTCGGATTCATCGACGATTTCATCAAGATCCGCAAGGGCCGCAATCTCGGGCTCACGGCCGCCGGCAAGTACCTCGGCCAGATCACCGCGGCGGTGGTGTTCGGCGTACTGGCACTGCAGTTCCCGGGCGGCAGCGGACTGTCCCCGGCGAGCCGGCAACTGTCGTATGTCCGCGATATCAACACCGTCTCCATGAGCGTGGTCGTGTTTCTGGCCTTCGTCTGCCTCATCGTGGTGGCCTGGTCGAACGCGGTGAACCTCACCGACGGCCTGGACGGTCTGGCCGCGGGTTCGATGAGCCTGGTGCTCGGTGGTTACGTCGTCATCACGTTCTGGCAGTACTACCACTCGTGTGAGACCAAACCCGAGACCGGCTGCTACAACGTGCGTGACCCACTGGATCTGGCCCTGGTCTGCGCGGCCGGCACCGCGGCGTGTATCGGGTTCCTGTGGTGGAACGCCGCGCCCGCCAAGATCTTCATGGGTGATACCGGATCGCTGGCCCTGGGCGGGCTGCTCGCCGGGCTGTCCATCACCACCCGCACCGAACTGCTGATGGTGGTCATCGGTGCGCTGTTCGTCGCCGAGGCGGCGTCGGTGGTGCTGCAGGTGGCGGTGTTCCGGACCACCCGCAACCGGCTGTTCAAGATGGCGCCGTTCCACCACCATTTCGAATTGAGCAAATGGGCGGAGACCACGGTGATCATCAGGTTCTGGTTGCTGGCCGCGATGGCCTCGGCCGCCGGGCTCTCCCTGTTCTACAGCGAATACCTCTCCGCGGTCGGGTGAGCTGACGATGGAGGAACATACGCCCCGGGCCCTGCGTTCGCCGGGCCCGATGCTGGAATTCCTGCGCGGCCGCGATGTGCTGGTCGCCGGATGGGGTGTGTCGGGCCGTTCGCTGATCACGCCACTGCGCGATATCGGGGCCCGGCCCGTGGTGACCGACAGCGGTGCCGCCGCCCTGGCCGAAGCCGCCGAACTGGGGCTGGACATCGCGCCCGCGGCCGATATGGAGAGCACCGACTGGTCGCGGTTCGCGTTGGTGATCACCAGCCCCGGCTGGCGGCCGGACTCCCCGGTCCTGGCCTCGGCGGTCTCCGAGGGCATCCCGGTCTGGGGGGATGTCGAATTCGCCTGGTGGGTGGATCAGGCCCGGATCTACGGGCCGGTTCGCAAATGGCTGGTGGTGACCGGCACCAACGGTAAGACCACGACCACGCAGATGACCCACTCCATTCTGCGGGCCGCCGGTATCCCCAGCGTCGCCTGCGGCAATATCGGGCTGCCGATCCTGGACGCCCTGCGCCGCAATCCCGGGCCGCAGGTGCTGGCGGTGGAACTGTCGTCGTTCCAGCTGCACTGGGCGCCGTCGGTGCGCCCGGAGGCCGGGGTAGTGCTGAACGTGGCGGAGGACCATCTGGACTGGCACGGTGGGCTCGACGCCTACGCCGCCGCCAAATCGCGCGCCCTGCTGGGGCGGGTCGGCGTGGTCGGCCTCGACGACCCGGTGGCCGCCCGCCTGGCCCGCCGCTCGAAGGCCCGCCGCACCATCGGTTTCCGGATCGGCGTCCCGGCCGACGGTGAACTCGGCGTCGTCGACGGCAAACTCCTGGACCGGGCCTTCACCAAGGCGGCGATCCTGGCCGAGTCCAAGGAGATCAGCCCACCCGGCCCGGCCGGTATCGCCGATGCCCTGGCCGCCGCCGCGCTGACCCGGGCCATCGATGTGGCGCCGCAGTTCGTCCGCGAGGGCCTGATCGAGCACAAGGTCGGGCCGCACCGGTCGGCCCTGGTGCGTGAACTGGGCGGCGTCGAGTTCATCGACGACTCCAAGGCCACCAACCCGCATGCCGCGCGGTCGTCGATCCTGGGCCATCAGCATGTCGTCTGGATCGCCGGTGGCCAGCTCAAGGGCGCCAATGTCGAGGATCTGGTGGAGGAGGTCGCCGAGCGGCTGGTCGCCGTCGTGCTGTTCGGTGCCGATGCGCCGGTGATCGCGGCCGCGCTGGCGCGACACGCGCCGGAAGTCCCCGTGGTCGAGTTGGATACGCGGGATCATGCCGGTATGGGGCAGGCAGTCATGGACGAGGCGATCACCGGAACCCGCAACACCGAGATCGCCGACGCGGTGATGGAGCGTGCGGTGCGGGAGGCGGCAGCATTCGCCGGACCCGGCGATACCGTACTGCTCGCGCCGGCGGCGGCCTCGCTGGACATGTTCACCGACTACACCCACCGCGGCCGCAGCTTCGCCGGCGCGGTCGAGGATCTGAAGGACGAGGACCTCGGGCGGCGGTTATGAGACCGCGCGGCACGCGACAGGTACAGGTGGGCCGATTCGGCGCCTGGCTGGCGCGGCCGCTGGCCTCGTTCCATCTCGTCGTCACGATCGCCACCCTGCTCACCCTGCTGGGACTGGTGATGGTGTTGTCGGCCTCCAGCGTGGAGTCCTATGCCGACGGCGGATCGGCGTATTCGCTGTTCGTCCAGCAGATGATGTACGCGATGGTGGGCGCGGTGCTGTTCTACCTCGCGCTGCGGATACCGTTCCGGCGGCTGCGTCAGCTGTCCTTCCCGGTCTTCGCGGTCTCGGTGCTGCTGCTGGTGCTCGTGTTGATCCCGGGAGTCGGCAGTACCGTCAACGGCGCGCGCCGCTGGATCGACCTGGGGCTCTTCTCGATCCAGCCGTCGGAACTGGTGAAGGTGACGTTCGTGGTGTGGGGCGCGCACCTGCTGATCTCGCGGCGTGCCGCGGGACGGGCGGCCAACGATCCGGGCGGGCTGAAGAACCTGCTGGTGCCACTGGTTCCGGCCGGCCTGCTCGTCTGTCTGCTGATCGTGCTGCAGCCGAACCTGTCCACCACCATCGCGCTCGGCATCGTCCTGCTGGCGCTGCTGTGGTTCGGTGGCCTGCCGGTGCGCTTGTTCGTGGCCATCCTCGCCTCGGGCGCCATCGCCGCGTTGGCCCTCGCGCTCTCGGCCGGCTACCGCTCCGACCGGATGCGCGCCTTCTTCAATCCCGCCGACGACCCGCAGGGCATCAACTATCAGGCCCGGCAGGCGATGTACTCGCTGGCCGACGGCGGTCTGTGGGGTCGCGGGCTCGGGCAGAGCCGGGCCAAATGGAGCTATCTGCCCAACTCGCACAACGACTTCATCTTCGCCATCATCGGCGAGGAACTCGGTTTCCTGGGCTGCGCGTTGGTGCTGGGACTGTTCGCGCTGTTCGTCTACGCCGGCCTGCGGATCGCCGCCCGCTCGGTGGACCCGTTCCTGCGCCTGCTCACCGCGACCGCCACCACCTGGATCACCGGGCAGGCACTGATCAACATCGGCTATGTGGTGGGCCTGCTGCCGGTCACGGGTCTGCAGCTGCCGCTGGTGTCGGCGGGCGGTTCGTCGCTGGCGCTGACGCTCTTCATGTTCGGCATCATCGCCAACGCGGCGCGGCACGAACCCGAGGCGGTGGCGGCACTGCACGCCGGGCAGGACGGGCGGGTCAGCCGGCTGCTGCGGCTGCCGAAACCGGAGGTCTACCATCCCGTGCGGGGGCGCGCCGCGGCCGACCGCGACCGGGGGCCGGCTCGCCGCCCGGCCCGCACCGAGCCCCGGGACGAGCCCGCGCGGGCCCGGCCGCGGGCCAACAGCCGGGGTACCGACACCCTGCGGGCCACCCGGGCCTGGGAGCCCAGCTATTCGGTGACACACGCACGAGAACGGGGAAGAAACAGGTGAGCGCACCTCAGTCCGCAGGCGAGCACACGGCATCGCGCACGGACGGGATATCGGTGATCGTCGCCGGTGGCGGCACGGCCGGGCATATCGAACCGGCCCTGGCCGTCGCCGACGCGTTGCGGCGGCTCGATCCCGGGATCCGGGTGACCGCGCTCGGCACCGCGCGCGGACTGGAGACGACCCTGGTGCCCGAACGGGGATATCCGCTCGAGTTGATCCCCCCGGTGCCGTTGCCGCGCAAGCCCAGTGCGGATCTGCTGCGGCTGCCGGGGCGGGTCCGGGCTTCGGTGCGGCGTACTCGTGAGGTCATCGACGCCGTCGAGGCGGATGTGATCGTCGGGTTCGGCGGTTATGTGGCGCTGCCCGCCTATCTCGCCGCGGGCCGGGGGGCACTGCGACGCCGGCGCGCGGTGCCGGTGGTGGTGCACGAGGCCAACGCGAAGGCGGGTATCGCCAACAAGGTCGGCGCGCGGCGCGCGGCCCGGGTGCTGGCCGCGGTCCCGGGTTCCGGGCTCGACGCCGAGATCGTCGGTATCCCGGTGCGGGCCGCGATCACCTCACTCGATCGGCCGGGACTGCGGGCGCAGGCGCGGGAGCATTTCGGCCTGCCCGCGACCGGACCGGTGCTCCTGGTCTTCGGCGGTTCCCAGGGCGCGCGGTCGCTCAACGACGCGATCTCGGGCGCGGCCCCGCAGCTCGCCGCGGCCGGTATCTCGGTCCTGCACGCGCACGGGCCCAAGAACACACTGGAGGTCGAATCGACGGATCCTGCCGCGCCCTATGTGGCGGTGCCGTATCTGTCGCGGATGGATCTCGCCTACGCCGCCGCCGACGCGGTGGTCTGCCGATCCGGGGCGATGACCGTCGCCGAGGTATCGGCGGTCGGGCTGCCCGCGGTGTACGTACCGCTGCCGCACGGAAACGGTGAACAGGAACTCAATGCCCGGCCCGTGGTCGCGGCCGGTGGTGGCAGAATCGTCGCCGACCCCGAACTGTCCCCGAAATATGTGATCGACGAGGTGATACCGCTGCTCACGGATCCAGCACGCATAGCCGAGATGGGCCGTGCCGCCGCCGGCGCCGGCCATCGCGATGCCGCCGACGAGGTCGCCCGGATCGTGCTGCGGGCGGCGGGCCGGTGACCGGCGAGCAGGTGACCGCACCGGAGACCGGTCCCGGCGCGCTGCCGCCGGAGCTGGCCCGGGTGCACATGGTCGGTATCGGCGGCGCCGGGATGTCGGGGATCGCCCGCATCCTGCTGTCACGCGGCGGCGAGGTCTCCGGGTCCGACGCGAAGGAGAGCCGCGGTGTGCTCGCCCTGCGGGCCCGGGGCGCCCAGGTGCGGATCGGTCACGACGCCGGCGCGCTGGATCTGCTGCCCGGCGGGCCCACGGTGGTGGTGACGACCTACGCGGCCATTCCCAAGACCAACCCCGAACTGGTGGAGGCGCACCGCCGCGAGATCCCGGTGCTGCTGCGGCCGACCGTGCTGGCGGCCTTGATGAGCGGCCATCGGACGCTGCTCGTCTCGGGAACCCACGGGAAGACCTCCACGACCTCGATGCTCATCGTCTCGCTGCAGCATTGCGGGCTGGACCCGTCGTTCGCGGTGGGCGGTGAACTCAACGAGGCGGGGACCAACGCCCATCACGGCAGTGGCGATATCTTCGTCGCCGAGGCCGACGAGAGCGACGGGTCGCTGCTGCAGTACGACCCGGATGTCGCGGTGGTCACCAATATCGAATCCGACCACCTGGACTTCTTCGGCTCCGACGACGCCTATGTGCAGGTGTTCGACGATTTCACCGATCGCCTCGCCGACGGCGGGCTGCTGGTCGTGTGCCTGGACGACCCCGGCGCCCGGGCGCTCGCCGAGCGCACCGGGCAGCGGCTGGCCGACCGTGGCGTGCGGGTCCTCGGGTACGGCTCCGGGGAGCTGCCCGATGCCCCGGTTCCGGTCGGGGTGCGCCTGCACAGCTGGGAACCGCGTGATGTCGGCGGTATCGCCCAGTTCCAGCTCGCCGACGAACCCGCCCCGCGTACCCTGCGTCTTTCCGTGCCCGGCCGGCATATGGCGCTCAACGCGCTGGCCGCCCTGCTGACCGCACGAGCCGCCGGCGCCGATGTGGACGAGATCATCCAGGGGCTGGAGGGTTTCGGCGGGGTCCACCGACGCTTCCAGTTCGTGGGCCGGGAGAACCGGGTGCGCGTCTTCGACGACTACGCCCACCATCCCACCGAGGTCCGGGCGGTGCTCGGGGCCGCCGCCGAACTGGTGGAACAGGAGGCCCGTGACGGTGCGCTGTCGCGTCGGGGCCGGGTGATCGTGGTCTTCCAACCGCATCTCTACAGTCGCACCGCGACGTTCGCCGCCGAATTCGGCGCGGCTCTCGACCTGGCCGACGAAGTGGTGGTGCTCGATGTCTACGGGGCTCGTGAGGAACCGTTGCCCGGGGTCAACGGCGCGTTGGTCGCCCAGTCGGTGCACAAACCCGTGCACTACCAACCCGATATGTCCCGGGTGGGCCGCCAGGTCGCGGGTCTCGCCCAGCCCGGTGATGTCGTGATCACCATGGGCGCCGGCGATGTCACCATGCTCGGCAGCCAGATCCTGGACGGACTACGCGCGCGTCCGCAGTACGGGCGGTGAGGCAGGGTGCGGGCCGGGACGCGGCGATTCGAGATGGGCGGATTGCGGCGTTTCCGGCTGTGGGCGCTCCCCGCGCTCGCCCTGGTGATCACGCTGGCCGCGCTCGCCTGGTTCTCACCGCTGCTGTCGGTGCGCGAGGTACGGATCGAGGGGGCCGGCGAAATCCCGGAGGAACAGATCCGCGAACTGCTCCAGGTGCCGCAGACCGGTTCGATCCTGCGGATCGATACCGCGGCGATGGCCGCGCGGGTGGCGACCATCCCGAAGGTGCGCAGTGCCCGGGTGCAGCGGATGCTGCCGTCGACCGTGCGGGTGCGGATCGAGCCGCGAACCCCGGTGCTGTACTACGACTCTCCCGAGGGCGCGCATCTGCTGGACGCCGACGGTATCGAGTACGCGATCGAGCCCGCGCCGATCGGGGTGCCGCAGCTGGTCACCGCGCGCCCGGGCAGTACCGACGAACTCACCCGGGCCGCGGTCGCCGTGGCCCGGGTGCTGCCGCCGGCGCTGGAGGTGCAGGTGAAAACCGTCCGTGCCATGGGCGCGTCGGACATTTCCCTGACATTGCGCGACGGTCGCACGGTACTGTGGGGCAGCAGCGAGGACGGCGAACGCAAATCGGCGGTGGTGGTGCCGCTGCTCACTCAGCCGGGAACCGTGTTCGACGTCTCGAGTCCCAGTCTGGTCACGGTAAAATGATTCCCAGCACTCTTGTTCGGTTCGACCCTGTTCGGTTCGCAGCTCCGCCTCGGCCCCGGACGCTCACCCGGAGACCGCATGCGGCGGGAGCCGGGGGCGTCCCACGATGTGGGCACGGGCCGCTGGGTAACCGTTCACGATACGTCGCGTACCGCCCTGGTAGAAGCAAGTTCGCCGAAGAAACTGGTTATCGTCTCGGCGCGCCTGCGAGCGGATCGCGACGGCGGCGAATAGCGTTCCGCACCAGTCGGATACTTGACATAACTCCAACCCTATGGTTGAGGTTCAGGGTTTGCCCGGATCGTGGTCCGCGGATCGTGGTCGCGCGGAACGATATCGGGCATCCGAAAACGACAGACTTTGGATCGAAGGAAGGCGAGAGCTCATGACGCCCCCGCACAACTACCTTGCCGTGATCAAGGTCGTCGGTATCGGCGGCGGCGGCGTGAACGCCGTCAACCGAATGATCGAGCAGGGTCTGAAGGGTGTCGAGTTCATCGCGGTGAACACCGACGCCCAGGCACTGCTGATGAGCGATGCCGACGTGAAGCTCGATGTCGGGCGGGAGCTCACCCGGGGCCTCGGCGCCGGCGCCGACCCCGAGGTGGGTCGTAAGGCCGCCGAGGATCACAAGGACGAGATCGAAGAGGTGCTCAAGGGCGCCGATATGGTCTTCGTGACCGCCGGTGAGGGCGGTGGTACGGGTACCGGCGGCGCGCCCGTCGTGGCGAGTATCGCGCGCAAACTGGGTGCGCTGACCATCGGTGTGGTCACCCGGCCCTTCTCCTTCGAGGGGAAGCGTCGCGGGAACCAGGCCGAGGTGGGTATCAACCTGCTGCGCGAATCCTGCGACACCCTGATCGTCATTCCCAATGATCGGCTGCTGCAACTGGGCGATGCGGCGGTGAGCCTGATGGACGCCTTCCGCTCGGCCGACGAGGTGCTGCTCAACGGTGTGCAGGGCATCACCGATCTGATCACCACCCCGGGTCTGATCAATGTCGACTTCGCCGATGTCAAGAGCGTGATGTCCGGGGCCGGTAGCGCGCTGATGGGTATCGGTTCGTCCAGAGGGGAGGGCAGGTCGGTCAAAGCGGCCGAGGCGGCGATCAATTCACCGCTGCTGGAAGCCTCCATGGACGGGGCGCACGGGGTGCTGCTCTCGATCGCCGGTGGATCGGATCTGGGCCTGTTCGAGATCAACGAGGCCGCCTCGCTGGTGCAGGAGGCCGCGCATATCGAGGCCAACATCATCTTCGGTACGGTCATCGACGATTCGCTCGGCGACGAGGTGCGCGTCACCGTGATCGCCGCGGGATTCGACGGCGGGGGTCCCGCGCGCCGGACGTTCGATCCGGCCACCACCCGCGGATCGCTGGGATCCGGGCGTACCGCGGAGATCTCGGCGCAATCGCGAACGGCCGAACTCGGGACGTCGCGGACCGCCGAACTCGGCGCGGCCCGTGGGCACTCCGAGGATCCGGCCTCGATCCGCTCGTCGGATCCCGGTTCGGCGGTCGCGCGCGGCCCGGCCCCGAGCTACCGCGATACCGAACGCACCCGTCCGCCGGTGGATCCGACGCTCAGCCACAACAGCCGGTCCCATATCCAGCCGCCGCCGGATCTGCCCGACGATGACGACGACGATGTGGACGTCCCGGACTTCATGCGCCGGTGAACCCGTGTCACGGGAGGTGATCCGCCCGCGCCGAGTGCGCGGGCGGTCCACTGTCGCGGGCGTGCGGGCGGCGGCCGGACGCGGCGGGGACGGTCCGGACTGCCACTAGGCTCGGTGTCATGACAGCGGCACCGGTACTCACCGTTCGACGGGTCGTCACCACGCGCGCGGGAGGTTTCTCCGCGCCGCCCTACGATTCGTTCAACCTCGGCGATCATGTCGGCGACGATCCGGAGGCGGTGCGGCGCAATCGCGCCCGGCTCGCCGAGACGCTCGGGCTGCCCGCCGATCATGTGATCTGGATGGAACAGATCCACAGCCGTACGGTCGCGACGGTGGACGGGCCGGCTACCGAACCGTTTCCCGGCACCGACGCCCTGGTCACCACCCGGCCGGGGCTGGCGCTGGTGGTGCTGTCCGCCGATTGCGTACCCCTGCTGCTGTCCGACGACGAAGCGGGGGTCGTGGCCGCGGTGCACGCCGGGCGGGTGGGCGCCCGCATCGGTATCGTCCCCCGGGTGCTGGAGGCGATGGTCGCCGTCGGCGCCCGGCCCGATCGGATCGGCGCGCTGCTCGGTCCGGCCGCCAGCGGCCGGCAGTACGAGGTGCCCGCTGCGATGCGGGCCGATATCGAAGCGCACCTGCCCGGCAGCGCGACCACCACGGTCCGTGGGACCCCCGGCCTGGATCTGCGCGCGGGCATCCGGCGGCAGCTCACCGCGGCGGGGGTCGCGGCGATCGCCGAGGATCCGCGCTGCACCATCGAGGACACCACACTCTTCAGCCACCGTCGTGGCGCGCCGACCGGACGATTGGGCAGTGTCATCTGGATGGAATCGGGTACAGCGTGAAAGGCCGAGCGGTCCACGGCGCCGCACGCGGTCGTCACGACCACGCGGTCGGCGCGAAATATCCACTCGCGCATAATGTTCGAGGTACGGCCGAAGATCGGTCACTGGCAGATGGGAGACCGATGACGGCGCGGATACCGTGGCGGATCGGCACGCGCAGATGAGCGGCGCTCGCGCCGAGGGCCCCGAATCGACTCGGACGGTGAAGGATTTCGCTGATCAGCCGGGTCGATCCGTCCCGGACAGTCGCGGTGCCGAGGCCGGAAACGACTCCCGTAGCGCGGAACTGGCCGATAACCTCGCGCGTCTGCTCGCACGTATCGAGGCAGCGTGCGCGGCTGTCGGCCGGGATCCGGGGGGTGTCCGGTTGCTGCCCGTGACGAAATATTTCCCGGCCTCCGATATCGCCGCGCTCTATCGTCTGGGCCGCCGTGACTTCGGCGAGAACCGTCCGCAAGAGGCCGGCGCCAAGGCCGCGGAGCTGAGCGATCCCGGGTTGCGCTGGCATCTGATCGGGCGGTTGCAGCGGAACAAGGCGCGCCAGGTGGTGCGCTGGGCCCACGCGGTGCAATCGGTGGACAGCGAACGCCTGGCGACCGCGCTCGCCACGGCTACCGCGGCCGCCCTGGATGCCGGTGAGCGGGACACGCCGCTGGAGGTGCTGATCCAGGTGAGCCTGGACGCCGATCCGGCGCGCGGCGGGGTCGATCCGGCCGCGCTACCGGCGCTGGCCGATCGGATCGCGGAGGCCGCGGAACTGCGTCTGGCTGGGATTATGGCCATTCCACCGCGGGCCGCCGACCCGGATGTGGAGTTCGCGCGACTGGCCGAACTCCATGCCCGGCTGCGCACCGGACATCCAGCGGCGACGGAGCTGTCCGCCGGGATGTCCGATGATCTTGAAAGAGCTATTGCCCATGGTTCCACGTGTGTGCGTGTCGGTACCGCTCTGATGGGGAGCCGACCGATAACCTCGGCGTAGCAAACAAACCTCATCAGTCACATTCGACACATATGCTGGGACACGACGAGGGCTGAGCAAGACTTCAACACCCGGCCGCCACCGGGGCCGAAGGAAGGTCGACCAGAATGAGCGAGCGCAGCGAGCGAGTACTCGACGCAGCCACCATCGTGATCATGACGGAGCCGAGCGGCAGCGAGGCACGGTCATCGAGCGAGCGCAGCGAGCGAATTGTGGGCGCAGCCACGAGCGTGCTCATGACCGCGCCGAGCGGCAGCGAGGCACGGTCATGAGCACGCTGCACAAGTTCAAGGCGTACTTCGGCATGGTTCCCCTCGAGGATTACGAAGACGACTACGTCGACGATCGCACCCCGCGCGGGGTCGAGGATCGTGGCGGGCGCCGGCCGCGTGACTACGCCGACCGCGCCCCCCGCGACTACGGCGATCGGCCGGACTACGACCGGTACCCCGAGGACCGCTACGACGGTCCCGACTACCGCGACGTGCCCTACAAGTCGTCCTACCAGCCCAGCTACCCCGCGCCGCGCCGCGACGACTACCCGGGCGACGGCTACGACGACGATTACGAGGGGCCACGCCGCCCCACCCGGATCGACGCCGCCTCCTCCTCCGGCCGGTATCGCCCGGGTGGCGGGTCCTCGCTGCGCGGCGCGACCAGGGGAGCGCTGGCAGTCGATCCCGATGCCGAGGAGCGTCGGCTGGCCGAACGGGTCCGCCCCGAGCCGGTCGCCGCCCGCCGTCCCGCGATCTTCGAGGACGGAGGTCCCTTGTCCAAGATCACCACGCTGCGTCCGCGTGATTACAGCGAAGCCGCGATCATCGGGGAGCGGTTCCGCGAGGGCAACCCGGTGATCATGGATCTGGTCGACCTGAGCAATGCCGACGCCAAACGCCTGGTCGACTTCGCCGCCGGGCTGGCCTTCGCCCTGCGCGGTTCCTTCGACAAGGTCGCGACCAAGGTGTTCCTGCTCTCCCCGGCCGATGTGGATGTATCGGCCGAGGAGCGGCGCCGGATCGCGGAAACCGGGTTCTACAACCAGAAATAGCGACCGGCTCGCCCGGCCGGGCGCCGGCGTGCTACGAACAAGATCGGCGCGGGCATTTTGCACCGCGCCGATTTTGCGGCAGAGTGAGGGCGTGGCCTTGTTCGCGGTGCTGTACTTCGTACTGTTCATCTTCTGGCTGTTGCTCATCAGCCGGGTGATCGTCGAGTTCATCCGGAGCTTCGCCCGCGACTGGCGTCCCACCGGGGTGGTCGTCGTGATCCTCGAGGTGATCTTCACCATCACCGATCCCCCTGTGAAGCTGCTGCGGCGGCTGATACCGCCGGTCTCCCTGGGCGGAATTCGGCTCGATTTATCGATTATGGTTCTGCTGTTCCTGGTCTTCATCCTGATGTCGGTGGTGAGCCGGCTCGGACAGCCGGTAGCTCCGGTGTGACAGAATGGGCCGTGAAGACTTGCCAGGGCCGCTAGATCTGCCAACGCGCGAAGGGATCCTTCCATGCCGCTGACCCCAGCCGATGTGCACAACGTCGCGTTCAGCAAACCGCCTATCGGCAAACGCGGCTACAACGAGGACGAAGTCGACGCTTTCCTGGATCTGGTGGAGCAGGAACTTTCCCGGTTGATCGAGGAGAACGCAGACCTTCGCCAGCGGGTTGCCGAGCTCGACGCCGAACTGGCCGATGCCAAGTCCCACCGCGGCCCGGGCGGGCCGGGCCTGGGTAAACCGGTGCAGCAGGCCCCGCCTCCGGAACCCATCAAACCCCCGGTGCAGGCGCCGCCGTCGGCGCCCATCCCGGTGGTCCCGGCCGCTCCGTCGGCCGCCGACGCCGCGGCCGACGCGAATATGCAGGCCGCCAAGGTGCTGAGCCTGGCGCAGGAGATGGCCGATCGGCTCACCAGCGACGCCAAGAGCGAAGCCGAGAATTTGCTGGCGAACGCGCGGGCCAATTCCGAGCGGATGGTCAACGACGCGCGGGTGCGGTCGGACGAGATGATCGCCGACGCGCGGCACAAGTCCGACGCCATGCTCAGCGACGCCCAGACCCGCTCGGACAGCCAGCTGCGTCAGGCCAAGGAGAAGGCCGACGCGCTGCAGGCCGACGCCGAGCGCAAGCACACCGAGATCATGGGGACCATCACCCAGCAGCGCAATGTGCTGGAGAGCCGGATCCAGACCCTGAAAACCTTCGAACGCGAATACCGGGTGCGGCTCAAGTCGTATCTGGAATCGCAGCTCGAGGAGTTGGAGAACCGGGGTTCGGCCGTGCCGGTCGACGAGGGTGACTCCTTCGATACCGGGGCCAATCAGCTCGCTCCCGCCTCGTTCGGCAAAGGCGAGTAAACGCCCGATACCGCTGGGAGCGCACGGGCGCCCGGCCTGCTGTTCTGGGGGTCATCATGCTTGTCCTGACACTGGCGCTGGCCACGATCGGCCTGGCCCTGCTGATCCTGTCCCTGGCGACCGGATCGGTGATCTGGGCGTGGGGCTGTATCGCGGTGTGTGTTGCCGGCGCTGTGGTGTTGCTGGCGAGCGCGCTGTCGATGCGCGCACCCGATGAGGAACTGCCACCACGGGACCAACACGCGAAGCGCTGACGAGAAAAACGGGCGAGAACCAAAACGTCCTTCCGGGTTGCGGGATGCTGCGGCTCCGCGGGCGGTTGTATAAGTGGTTGACCGTCCTGGTTAGAATCAAACCTGTAAGTCGGCGACGATCCGGCCATCACCGGGGAGCTTTCGGAAGAACGGCGCTGTGCGGCCGTTACGCTGCACACGCTCATTAGAACCGAGCGGGTGAGCCCGTCACAGCTCGTAACGAGAGGTCCACCCGGTCCGCCGGGGCCGGACAAGCGGGGTGGTACCGCGGTTCCGGCGCACCCGTTGCGCCGCGATCGTCCCCGTGCCGAGATACCGCGCCCCAGAGCGCGCCGGGCACGAGGAGATGTGTATCCGCGATGGCGGACGAGAAATCCAGTAGCAGCGCATATCCGCGCGTCGACCTCGGCGGCGGATCCGGTATGTCCTTCCCCGAGCTGGAGCGGGCCGTGCTGGACACCTGGGCCGCCGACGGAACCTTCCGCGCCAGTATCGACAACCGGGCCGGCGCCGAGGAGTTCGTCTTCTACGACGGACCCCCGTTTGCCAACGGTCTGCCGCATTACGGTCATTTGCTGACCGGCTACGTCAAAGATGTCATCCCGCGCTTCCAGACCATGCGCGGTAAGCGGGTCGAGCGACGTTTCGGGTGGGACACCCACGGGCTGCCGGCGGAAATCGAAGCGGAAAAGCAGCTCGGTATCACGGACAAATCACAGATCGACTCGATGGGGCTCGCGGAATTCAATGCCGCGTGCAAGTCCTCGGTACTCCGCTATACCGGTGAATGGCGCGATTATGTGACCCGGCAGGCCCGCTGGGTCGACTTCGACAACGACTACAAGACACTCGATCTCGACTTCATGGAGTCGGTGATGTGGGCGTTCAAGTCGCTGTACGACAAGGGCCTGATCTATCAGGGTTTCCGGGTGCTGCCCTACAGCTGGTACGAGCAGACGCCGCTGTCGAACCAGGAGGCCAAACTCGACGACGCCTACCGGATGCGCCAGGACCCGGCGGTGACGGTGGATATGGTGCTCAGCGTTCCCGAGGACCATCCGCTGCGTGACCTGGACGGCGCCAATGCGCTGATCTGGACCACCACCCCGTGGACACTGCCGTCCAACCTCGCCGTCGCGGTCCATCCGGATCTGCGCTACGTGCAGGTGCGCGGCGCGGACGGGAAACGCTATGTCCTCGCGGCCGAGCGGGTCGGCCACTATACGCGGGAACTCGGTGAGCAGCCCGAGGTGCTCGGGGAGTACGACGGGGCCGCGCTGGTCGATCTGCGCTACACGCCGCCGTTCGATTTCTTCGCCGGGCATCCGAATGCGCACCGGGTGCTCTCGGCCGACTACGTCACCACTGATTCCGGTACCGGCATCGTGCACATGGCGCCCGCATTCGGTGAAGAGGATATGGACGTCTGCAGCGCGAACGGTATCGAGCTGGTGCAGCCGCTCGATCCGGGCGGCAAGTTCACCTCCATGGTCCCGCCGTACGAGGGCCTCATGGTGTTCGACGCCAATCCGGTGATCATCAAAGATCTCAAGGCCGCCGGGAAACTGCTGCGGCAGGAAACCGTCGACCACTCCTATCCGCACAGCTGGCGTTCCGGCCAGCCGCTGATCTACATGGCCGTGCCCTCCTGGTTCGTGGCGGTGACGCAGTTCCGTGAGCGCATGGTGGAGCTGAACAAGCAGATCAGCTGGGTGCCCGAGCACATCCGGGACGGGCAGTTCGGTAAATGGCTCGAGAACGCCCGCGACTGGAACATCAGCCGGAACCGGTACTGGGGCAGCCCCATCCCGGTGTGGATGTCCGACGATCCCGCCTATCCGCGGATCGATGTCTACGGTTCGCTCGACGAGCTCGAACGCGACTTCGGGGTTCGGCCCACGGATCTGCACCGTCCCGCGATCGACGAGCTGACCCGGCCCAACCCGGACGACCCGACCGGCCGGTCCACCATGCGCCGGGTGCCCGAGGTGCTGGACTGCTGGTTCGAATCGGGGTCCATGCCGTACGCGCAGGTCCACTTCCCGTTCGAGAACAAGGAGTGGTTCGACTCGCACTTCCCGGGCGATTTCATCGTCGAGTACAACGGGCAGACCCGCGGCTGGTTCTACAACCTGCACGTCCTGTCCACGGCCTTGTTCGACAGTCCGGCGTTCAGGAATGTGGTGGCACACGGCATCGTGCTCGGCGACGACGGGCTCAAGATGAGCAAGTCCAAGCGCAACTACCCGGATGTGAACGAGGTGTTCGACCGGGACGGCTCCGACGCCATGCGCTGGTTCCTGATGAGTTCACCGATCCTGCGCGGCGGCAACCTCATCGTCACCGAGCGCGGTATCCGGGAAGGCGTGAGCCATGCGCTGCGGCCGCTGTGGAACGCCTGGACGTTCCTGCAGCTCTACGCCGCGGAACCCGGTGTGTGGCGGACGGATTCGCCCAACGCGCTGGATCGCTACATCCTGGCGAAGCTGGCGCAGAGCCGTGATGTGATGACCGCCGCGCTGGAGGAGTTCGATATCGCCGGCGCCTGCGAGGAACTGCGTACCTTCGCCGACGCGCTGACGAACTGGTATGTTCGCCGGTCGCGCGCCCGGTTCTGGGCCGAGGACCGCGACGCCGTCGACACGCTGCACACGGTGCTCGAGGTGGTGACGCGGCTGGCGGCTCCGCTGCTGCCGCTGGTCACCGAGGTCATCTGGCGGGGTCTGACCGGTGAGCGCTCGGTGCATCTCACGGACTGGCCGGCCGCCGAAACGCTGCCGCACGATCCGGAGCTGGTCGCGGCGATGGACGAGGCGCGCAGTGTGTGTTCGACCGTGCTGAGCCTGCGCAAGGCGCAGAAGCTGCGGGTCCGGCTGCCGTTGGCGGAGGTGACGATCGCCGCCGCCGACGCGGAACGCCTGGCGCCCTATGCCGACATCATCGCCGACGAGGTGAATGTCAAGAAGGTCGACCTGACGACCGATGTCGCCGCGCACGGCCGATTCGAGCTGGCGGTCAACGCGCGTGCTGCCGGACCCCGCCTGGGCAAGGATGTGCAGCGGGTGATCAAGGCGGTCAAGGCGGGTGACTGGTCGGAGACCGCCGACGGTGTGGTCAGTGCGGCCGGGATCGAACTGCTGCCCGAGGAGTACACCCAGCGGCTGGTGGCGGCCGAACCGGAATCCACCGCCGCTCTGCCCGGTAACGCGGGCCTGGTGGTGCTGGATTCGGTGGTCACCGAGGAGTTGGAGGCCGAGGGCTGGGCCCGCGATGTGATCCGGGATCTGCAGGAGACCCGGAAATCGCTCGGCCTCGACGTCTCCGATCGCATCACGGCGACGCTGGAGGTGCCGGCCGACCGGCAGGAATGGGCGCGCACCCATCGCGAGTTGATCGCGGGGGAGATCCTGGCGGTCGAGCTGGACTTCGGGTCGGTCGGACCGGATGCCGCGGAGCTCACCGGCGGGGTGCGGGCCCGGATCGTCAAGGCGGGCTGAGTCGTCGCTGCCGGCCGGATCACCGGGTCCGGCCGGCAGCGTGCCGCCCGGTGGCATCCGGCGGCGACGAGACGGCGGGGAACGCCGCCGCGGCCGAGCAGGTTCTCGCCGAATCACCCGATAGGGCACCGGGGCTCGGTGCACCGGCCCGCCCCCCGACCCGACGGCGCCTACGCGACGACCTCCGGCCTGGTCGCCACCGGGGTCGAGGTACGCCGACTCCGCGATATGGCAGCACTGATCCCGCCGGGATCGGCGCTGTAGTTCGGGACCGGGGGCCGTTCCCGGTACGACCGCGGCGACCGGGCGCGTTCGTGCGGTAGTGACCGGCGGGCAGGTCCGGCCGGCGGGCGTCTGTGCCCGTGACCGGGCCGGTGGTGCGCACTAGGGTGATCTCCTATGGCTTCGGATAATCCCGACGAGTGGTGGCAGCATTCCCCCGAGGGACAACAGAAGGATTCCCCGTCGGGGCAGTGGCAGCAGCAGGGGTATCCGTCCCAGGGGGGACAGCAGGGACCCGGCGCGCAGTGGGATCGGACCGCGGGCCACGGCCCACATCCCACTTCGCAGCAGGGCGCGTGGGAGGTACCGCCGCTGGGGAGCGGGGGATACGGCGGACCGCCGCCGAAGAACAACGGCCCGTTGATCGCGGTGCTGGTCGCCGTGGTGGTGCTGGTCCTGATCGGTGTCGTCGGGCTGGTAGCGCTGCAGTCGCGGGGTTCGGCGGAGAACACCGCGGCCGGAACCTCCACGGAGGTCACCGATTCCGTGCGGCCGTCGAGTTCGGCATCCGCGACCACCACCACCGCGACCACCAGCGCCCTGCCCTCCGCGGGGGAGCCGGTGCTGCGCGAGGGGCTGGCGCCGGTCGCCGTGCTCGGCCCGACCTGGCAGACCGGCGAGAACACCTACACGATGGCATTCAAGGACTGGCCCTTCGCTTTCCGGGCGCCCGGTTCATGGGGATGTATGAAGGGATCGATCGACAAGATCCCGGATGCCCAGGCGTGGGGTTGCGTGGACGAGAGCAATTCCGCTGCGGGACAGAAGGTCAACCTCATCCTCCGCAAATGTCCAGCGACCTGTGACGCCGCCACGCAGGCCCGGTTCAACGCCGACTGGTTCGATGCGCCGGACAAAGCGCGCACGTTCGACGACCGGACCTCCTACGTGGAGACGGCAGCCAACGACGAAGGCAAGTTCACGGTGGATTTCAGCCGCTTTTTCGCGGCGGAACCGGGTGGTGAGCCGGTCTGGCAGGTGGGGGTCTACCTGGAGTCGCCGACGTCGACCAAGGATGTGGTCCTCAAGACGCTGAACGATGTGGCCACTCAAACGCAATAAACATTTTTGTGATGTTCATCACATGCTAGATGTTTGCCAGGAGCTTGTCGCCCTTCTGCGGGGCGGGCAAAATCATCCTCGATACCGCTGAGTCCGGGCCTCCGGACCACCGGGAACGGTGATCATTTCGTTCGGTTCTACCTGAGTGAAGTTGCGCCGGAGCCCATTCACCCGGCGCGACCCCTGTGGTTGGCGGTGTCCCCACCCTCCGGGGCGGATGCCGCGAGAAAACCCGGGCGCCGCACGGTGTCCCGGGCACCGACGGGCAGAAGGGTGGGCAAGTGATCGGAATTGCACTGCGCCGGGGTATCGCCGGCATGCTTTTCGCGACGGCCGTCGGCGCCGTCGCCGCCGGACCCGGGTGGGCGCAGACCGGAAGCGGGGCCACCGGATCGGCCTCCGGCTCCGGATCGCTCAGCGCCAGTGGCTCGGCCGCGTTACCGGTCTCCAGCAGCAACGGGCTCGGCGCGCTGGCCGCCGCGACCTCGCAGACCGGGAAGATGTACGAATGGGGCGCCACCGGCCCGGATACCTGGGACTGCTCCGGGCTGGTGCAGTGGGCCTTCCGTCAGGTGGGTGTCATGCTGCCGCGCACCACCTGGGAGCAGGCCGAGGTGGGTGCCTCGGTGCCGCGGTACGCGCTCTCGCCCGGTGATGTGATCATCATCAACCCCGACGCCTCCCATGTCGGGATCTACGCCGGGTTCGGGCAGGTGCTCAATGCCTACGGCGCCGGTGTACCGGTCGGGCTCAGCCCGCTCGACCAGTTCTACATCTACAGCATCCGTCGTTTCTGAGACCGTGGCGGCAGCGTCGCCGCCGAACCGTGGTCAGTCGACCTGACGGCGCAGCAGCGGCCCATAGTCGGGGTGGGCCAGCGCCGAGGCGAATTGCGCGATGAGATAGTCGCCGGGGTTTCCTGTGTCGTACCAGCGGCCCTGGATGACCTGCCCGTAGACCGCATGGTTGGCGGCATAGGCGTTGATGGAATCGGTCAGGTAGACCTCGCCGGTGCGATGGGTGTACCAGTCCTCCGTCTGCGCCCGCAGTTCGTCGATGATCCCCGGCGTCACCACGTAGCCGCCGATCGCGGCGAAGGCCGAGGGGGCGTCCTCGGGTTTGGGTTTCTCCACCAGGCCCGATATACGCAGCAGGCCGTCGTCCAGGTCCTCCCGGACCACCGGGACGCCGTAGCGCTGCGATTCGTTCGGATTCATCGGCATCAGTGCCAATACCGGGCAGCCCGTCGATTCGTAGGCACGGATCAACTGCTGGGCCCGCGGTTCCTCGGCGACGAAGACGTCGTCGGGCCACAGCACCAGCATCGGTTCGTCGGCGGCGGTCCGGGCGGCGTTGAGCACAGGGGTTCCGTTGCCGTACGGGCCGTGCTGGTCCAGATAGGTGATGTGACCCAGCCGGGACAGTTCGCCGACCTCTTCCACCGCGTCCGCGTAGGCGGTCTTACCGTCGGCGCGCAGCTGGGCCACGAGGGCCGGGTTGGGCCGGAAATGGTCCTGGATCAGCGATTTTCCGCCGCTGACCACAATGGTGATATCGGTGATCCCGGAGGCCACCAGCTCGCGCACCGTGTGCTCGATCACCGGCTTGTCGCCGACCGGCAGCATCTCCTTGGGGATCGCCTTGGTCAGCGGCAGCAGGCGGGAACCGATACCGGCAGCGGGAATGACGGCCTTACGGATCTTCATTGTCCGATCATCACATATCCGTCGGGCGGGGCGCGGGATCCCGGCCCGGTCCCGCGATCCCGGAAACACCGCGTGGCCGGGTCGATCGGGCCGGGTGGGTCCGTCGGCGGCACGGCCCCGTGACGGGTCACCGGGCCGAGAGAACTCCCCGCAACCCCGTGGGGACCGGTGCTTCTCTCCTCCTTTGTCGGTATCGCCGCGTACATTCTGCGCCCATGGACTCCACGGTCAGCGACAGCGGCAGCGGGAGCGGCCGCCGCCGGGTGCCGCGGTGGTGACCGGCCGGCGAACCGCGAGCGGACCCGTGGTGAGCGGCGAGCATTCCGGGGTCGCCGCCGGCCCGGTCCCGCGGGCGGTCGGCGAGACTTCCCGGCGCTGGGTGCTCCATATCGATATGGACGCCTTCTTCGCCTCCTGCGAACAGCTCACCCGCCCCACCCTGCGCGGCCGCCCGGTGCTGGTCGGCGGGACCGGCGCGCGGGGCGTGGTGGCCGGGGCGAGTTACGAGGCGCGGGTGTTCGGGGCGCGCTCGGCCATGCCGATGCAGCAGGCGCGGCGGCTGGTCGGGGTGTCGGCGGTGGTGGTCCCGCCGCGGGGTGCGCTGTACAGCGTGCTGAGCGGCCGGGTCTTCGATACCCTGCGCGCCCGGATCCCGGTACTGGAGACCCTGTCGTTCGACGAGGCGTTCGCGGAGCCGGCCGAACTGGCCGGGGCGAGCGCGGCGGAGGTGGACGCGTTCTGCGCCGGACTGCGGGCGGCGGTGCGGGAGAGTACGGGCCTGGTGGCCTCGGTGGGCGCAGGCAGCGGGAAACAGCTGGCCAAGATCGCCTCCGGGATGGCCAAACCCGACGGGATCCGGGTGATCGCGCCGGGCGAGCAGCAGGCGCTGCTGTCCGCGCTGCCGGTGCGCAAACTCTGGGGGATCGGCCCGGTGGCCGAGGGCCGGTTGCGCACCCTCGGGATCGAAACCGTGGGTGCCTTCGCCGCGCTGCCGGAAGCCGAGGCGGTATCGATCCTGGGCGGCAGTATCGGCGCGGCGCTGCACCGGCTCGCCCGCGGTATCGACGACCGGCCGGTCACCGAACGCGCCGAGGCCAAACAGATCAGCGCCGAGACCACCTACGAACACGACATAGTCACTCTGGAGCGGTTGCGCCCGGCGATCACCGAGATGGCCGCCGCCGCGCATCGCCGGCTCGGCCGCGACGGCCGCGCCGCCCGGACCGTGGTGCTGAAGCTCCGGCGCGCCGATATGAGTATCACCACGCGTTCGACCACCCTGCCGTACGCGACCGAGGATCTGCCCACCCTGACCGCCGCCGCGCAGCGGGCCGCGATCGACCCGCGTGAACTGGGGCCGATCCGGTTGGTCGGCGTCGGCTACGCCGGGTTGTCCACCATCCGGCAGGAATCGCTGTTCCCGGAACTGGACCGGCTCGGTGGCGAGCTCGCCGTATCGCCCGGCGGCGAGGTGGGGGAGCCGGGCGATGGCCCCGATTCTCTGGCAACGGCCGAAGAGAGTTCTGTGGATTCGGTGAGACATCCGGCGGAACCGGCGAGTTCCGTGGACAGGCCGACCGGTTCGGCTCCGGCGCCCGGCGGAGTCGCCGAAAACCCTCCCGGCCGCCCGGATTCTGTCATTTCCGCTGGTGACACCGTACTGTGGCGGCCCGGTTCGGATGTGCGGCATCCGCAATACGGGTTCGGCTGGGTGCAGGGGGCGGGCCACGGACGAGTGACCGTCCGGTTCGAGACCCGCTCGACAGGACCGGGGATCGCGCGTACTTTCGCTGCCGACAATACGGAGTTGTGCTCAGCGGATCCGCTCGCCAGCTTGTCCTGAGGGCCCGCCGGGTAGGTTGGTCCGGGCAGCGTCGCCGGTTCCGGTGGCTCTGTCGTAGTGCACGACACCGAACCCTCGAACGCAAAGGACGAGCAGTTGAAGCTTCGCAAGACCGGACGTATCGCGATCGCCGGCGTGGCCGCCGTGGCCGCGCTGACCCTGACGGCGTGTGGTAGCGATGATTCCGACTCGGACAGCAAGGCCGCCGCTACCACGTCCGCCTCGGCGGCCGCCTCGGAAGAGGCGTCCGATCTGCCGCCGGTGCCCACCGTGGCCGACCTGAACGCTCAACTCCAGCGCGCCCTCGACCCGGCCGTACCCAACGAGCAGAAGCTGGACATGGTGCAGGGCGCCGAGGCCGATCCGGAACTGCCGGGCAAATTGGCGCAGTTCTACACGGATTCGGGCGCCACCATCGAGGTCACCGAGGTCAACGATTTCGCCGACACCATCAACGCCAAGGCCAACTTCAAACTGGGTGACACCCAGAACGTGGTCGATGTCCCGTTCGTTGCCGAGGACGGTGTGTGGAAGGTCGAGAAGACCTGGACCTGCAATATGCTCGCCCAGGCCCAGGTGCAGTCCCCGGCCTGCGCGGCCTGATATCGCAGCGTGTGAACCGGCCGGTCCGCTATGAGCGGACCGGCCGGTCTCGTTATCCGGCTTCGACGGGATCGGTGAGCGCAGCCGCAGTGCTGCGCGCGGCCCCAGCTAGGATTGCGCCCCGTGGCTGACACGATGGTGGTGGCGGCGCCCGAGCCGACAGATCTCTCCGACGGTCCCCGATCCCGAGCACGGGGTGGCTGGGCGCGACCGGTCGCGCTGATCTCGGCGCTCATCGGAGCACTGCTCGCGATAGCGGTACCGCTGCTGCCGGTCCGGGTCGATGCCGCCACACTGTCCTGGCCGCAGGACGATTCCGCCGCCTCGATCGAGGCCCCGCTGATCGCGTACGCGCCCTTGGACTACACGGCCACGGTGCCGTGTGCGGCGATCCGGCAACTCGGGCCCGGCGGCGGGGTGCTGACCGCCACCGCCCCCTACGGCGCACCCGATCTGGAACGCTACGGTTTCCTGGCCCGGGTCCGCCCCGCCACCCCGGAATCCGGGGCGCAGCTCGACGTCGTCCTGCGCAACCAGTCGCTGTTCAGCGTCCCGGTCGCCGATCTGCCGCCGGACTGCGCACTCGACGTGCGCGCCGGGATGACCGAATCCGTCGCCTCGCTCACCGGATCCGAGCCGGTGGTGCTGAACGGTGATTTCCGGCCCCAGCTGGTCGGAGTGTTCAGCGATCTGGCCGATCCCGCGGGCACCCGGGTCACCGCCACGGTCGACAGCCGGTTCACCTCCAGTCCGACCCCGCTGAAACAGGTCGCGATCTGGGCGGCGGTCGCCGTGACGCTGCTCTCGCTCTTCGCGCTGCACCGGCTGGACAGCCTCGACGGCCGGCGTGCCCGCCGGTTCCTGCCGGCCCGGTGGTGGACCTTCCGTCCGGTCGATGTGGTGGTGCTGGGGACGCTGGTGCTCTGGCATTTCATCGGCGCCACCACCTCCGACGACGGCTACCAGTTCGGCATGGGCCGCACCTCGCAGGCCGCCGGTTATATGGCGAACTACTTCCGCTACTTCGGGGTCCCGGAGAATCCGGTCGGCACCCCGTACTACGACCTCATCGGTCTGCTGGCCGATGTCACCACCGCCAGCCCCTGGGTGCGGTTGCCGAGTCTGCTGGCCGGCATCCTGGCCTGGCTGGTGATCAGTCGCGAGGTGGTGCCCCGGTTCGGGGCCGCGCTGCATCGCAACCGGTTCGTCCCGTGGACCGGCGCGCTGGTGTTCCTGGCCGTCTGGCTGCCCTACAACAACGGGCTGCGGCCCGAGCCCATCGTCGCGCTCGGCGTGCTGCTCACCTGGTGCTCGGTCGAGCGCGGTATCGCCACCCGGCGGCTGCTGCCGTTCGCGGTCGCGCTGCTGATCGCCGCCTTCAGCTGTACCGCCGGCCCCCACGGCATCATCTGCGTGGCCGCCCTGCTGGCCGGGCTGCGGCCGCTGATCAAGATCCTCGGCGCCCGCGCGCCGCGGATCGGCTGGCTCGCGCAAGTGCTGCCGCTGGCCGCCGCCGGTGTGCTCGTGCTGGTGGTGGCCTTCGCCGACCAGCCGTTCAGCGCCATGATGGAGATGCGTCGGGTGCACGAGCTGGCCGGCCCGCATGTGCTCTGGTTCGACGAATACCTGCGCTACCAGTACCTGTTCATGGGCACGGTCGACGGGTCGGTGGCCCGCCGCTTCGGGATCTTCGTGATGATCGCCGGGCTGGCGGTGTGCCTGCTCACCCTGCTGCGTAAAGGTGGCCGGATCCCCACCGCCGCGGTGGGGCCCTCGCGGCGCATTCTCGGAGTCACCGTCGGCGCCATGGCGCTGATGATGACGACCCCCACCAAATGGACCCACCACCTCGGTGTCTTCGCCGGGCTGGCCGGAGCGGTGGCGGTGCTGACGGCCGTCGCGATCGGGCCCCGGGTCATGCGCGCGCCGCGTAACCGGGCACTGTTCGCCGCCGCGGTGTCGTTCCTGCTGGCGCTCGTGTTCGCCGGCCCCAACGGCTGGTGGTACGTCTCCTCCTACAGCGTCCCGTGGTGGGACAAACAGCCGTCGCTGGCCGGTATCGCCCTCAACAAGGTCTTCCTGTTCGGCGCGGTGGCGCTGCTGGCACTGGCGGCGTGGTGGCATGTGCGGGCGCCCGACGACGGGCAGCACCGGATCTCGCGCTGGGGTTGGCGGTTCGCCAAGATTCCGGCTCTGACGGTCGCCGCGGCCTTCATGGTGCTGTTCGAGGTGGCGTCGTTCGCGAAGGGCGCGGTCTCCCAATACCCGGCCTTCTCGCTGGCGAGTTCGAACCTGAGCGCGCTCGCCGGGAACACCTGCGGCCTGGCCCCGCACGTCCTGGTGGAGACCGACCCCAACCGCGGCATGCTCACGCCGCTCTCCGGCGATCCGCGCTCGACCCTGGCCGGCACCGGAACCGGTTTCAGCCCCGGCGGAGTCGCGTCGGATCTGAGCGCGGACGCCGAGGAAGGCGCCGACGCCGCCATCGCCGATTCGGTGGGCGCGGCGACCGCGGGCACCGGTGTCGCGACCGAAACCGCCAGCCCCGCACTGCCCTTCGGGTTGGACCCGGGCACCCCGGTGCTGGGCAGCGATCACGCCGACGGCCCGGCCGAACTCACCTCCGGCTGGTACCGGCTGCCGCCGGTCGCCGACCGCGCGGATATTCTCGCCCTCAGCGCCGCGGGCCGGATCTGGTCGCAGGACGCCGACGGTGTGGTGACGCACGGGCAGTCGCTGGAACTGGAATTCGGCTCCACCACCGCGCCGGGCGGTTCGGCCGCGGACCCGGTCCCGCTGCGTCGGGTCAACCCGGTCGATATCGGCCCGGCGCCGTCGTGGCGGAACCTGCGGGTCTTGTTGGCGCCCTTCGCCGATGCCGACACCGTGCGCGTCGTCGCCGCCGACCGGGACCGGGATCCGAAGCAGTGGCTGGCCTTCACCCCGCCGCGGATGCCGCAGACCCAGGATCTGAACACTGTCGTCGGGTCCACCGATCCGGTACTGCTGGACTGGGCGGTGGGCCTGCAGTTCCCGTGCCAGCGGCCGTTCGACCACCGCGTCGGGATCGCCGAGGTGCCCGAGTACCGCATCCTGCCGGACCGGATCGGTGCGCACGACACGAATCTGTGGCAGAACCACGACGGCGGCGGCCCGCTGGGCTGGACCGGCCTGCTGCGGTACGCCCGCACTCTGCCGACCTATCTCGATCAGGACTGGGACCGCGATTGGGGACAGCTACAGCAGTTCCTTCCCATCGATCCCGACGCGGTCCCGGCCCGTCCGCGCACCACGCAGGAGGATCACTCCGGGACCTGGTCGCCCGGCCCGATCAACGTCGCCTGGTGAGCCGCGCCCCGCGGCGCTGGTTACGCTGACAGCCATGTCGACAACTGTGCAGTCCGTCGGGATGCCCGGTCTCAGCGCCGAAGAAGTGGCGCAGCGCCGGCGCGACGGGCTCACCAACGATGTACCGGACCGGGCCAGCCGCTCGGTGCGCGATATCGTCCGGGCGAATGTGTTCACCCGGATCAATGCCATTCTGGGCGTGCTGTTCGTCCTGGTGATGGCCACCGGCTCGGTGATCGACGGAATGTTCGGACTGCTGATCGTGGCCAACAGCGCGGTCGGCATCGTGCAGGAGATCCGGGCCAAACGCACGCTGGACCGGTTGGCGATCGTCGGGCAGGCGAAACCGACCGTGCGCCGGGACGGGAAGGCCGAACAGGTCGCGCCCAACGAGGTGGTCCTCGACGACCTGATCGAACTCGGGCCGGGTGACCAGATCGTGGTCGACGGTGAGGTGGTCGAAGCCGAACTGCTCGAGGTCGACGAATCGCTGCTCACCGGTGAATCCGACGATGTCGCCAAGGAATCCGGCGCCCAGGTGTTGTCGGGCAGCTACGTGGTGTCCGGTTCGGGCGCCTACCGGGCGACCAAGGTCGGCAAGGACGCCTACGCCGCGAAACTGGCCGACGAGGCCAGCAAGTTCACCCTGGTGAACTCCGAACTGCGCAATGGTATCGACACCATCCTCAAGGTCATCACCTATCTGCTGATCCCGGCCGGGGTACTGAGTATCTACAACCAGCTCGTATCCAGCGGCGAGTCCTGGCGGCCGGCCGTCACCGGGATGGTGGCCGCCCTGGTGCCGATGGTGCCCGAGGGCCTGGTGCTGATGACCTCGATCGCGTTCGCGGTCGGTGTGGTGCGGCTGGGACAGCGCAAATGCCTCGTCCAGGAGTTGCCCGCCATCGAGGGACTGGCCCGGGTGGACGTGGTGTGCGCGGACAAGACCGGCACCCTGACCGAGAACGGGATGCGCCTGGCCGAACTCCGGATGATCGACACCGGGCCGGACGCCGAGGACCGGGCCCGGCAGGCGCTGGCCGCCATGGCCGCCGACGATCCCCGGCCCAATGCCAGCGTGCAGGCCATCGCCGAAGCGCTCCCGGAGACACCCGGTTGGGAATACACGGCGGTGGCGCCGTTCTCCTCGGCCAAGAAGTGGAGCGGGTTCTCCTACGGAGAGCACGGGAACTGGCTGCTGGGCGCCCCCGATGTGCTGCTCGACGCCGGATCCGCCGATGCCCGCGCCGCCGAGGAGCTCGGTGCCACCGGCCTGCGCGTGCTGCTGCTCGCCCGCGGCGACCGCGCGGTGGACGCGACCGGCGCCCCCGGCACCCTCACCCCGGTCGCCCTGGTGGTCCTCGAACAGAAGGTACGGCCCGACGCCCGCGACACCCTGGACTACTTCGCGAGCCAGGATGTGTCGATCAAGGTGATCTCCGGCGACAACGCCGTCTCGGTGGGCGCGGTGGCCTCCTCCTTGGACCTGCCCGGCGGCGACCACGCCGTCGACGCGCGCACCCTGCCCGAGGATCGCGCCGAACTCGCCGGCGTACTGGACGAGCGGACCACCTTCGGGCGGGTCCGCCCCGACCAGAAGCGGGCCATGGTCGGCGCGCTGCAGTCGCGCGGGCACACCGTGGCCATGACCGGCGACGGGGTCAACGACGTGCTGGCCCTCAAAGACGCCGATATCGGGGTGGCCATGGGCGCGGGCAGCCCCGCCACCCGGGCGGTCGCGCAGATCGTGCTGCTGGACAACAAATTCGCCACCCTCCCGTACGTGGTGGGCGAGGGCCGCCGGGTGATCGGCAATATCGAACGGGTCTCCAACCTGTTCCTGACCAAAACCGTCTACTCGGTGCTGCTGGCCTTCCTGATCGGCGTCGCCGGTGTGGGCTCGCAGATCTTCGGCTACGAACCCATCGGCTACCCGTTCCTGCCCCGGCACGTGACGATCGCCGCCTGGTTCACCATCGGTATTCCCGCCTTCGTCCTCTCGCTGGCCCCGAACAACGAGCGGGCCCGCACCGGATTCGTCGGCCGGGTGATGCGGCTGGCGATTCCCTCGGGTGTGGTCATCGGTACCGCGACCTTCGTCGCCTACCTCATCGCCTACGCCGGGCCTGAGGCCAGCGAACAGCAGAAGATGCAGGCCGGCACCACCGCGCTCATCACGCTGATCATGATCGCGGTCTGGGTGCTGGCGATCGTCGCCCGCCCCTACACCTGGTGGAAGGTCGTGCTGATCGCGGTCTCGGTGGCGGCTTATCTGGTGCTCTTCACGGTCCCCTTCACCCGGGAATTCTTCGCGCTGGACCCATCGAACGTTCGCTTGACCACCGCCGCGTTCGCCTGCGGCGCGGTGGGCATCGTGCTCGTCGAGGTCACCTGGTGGGTCGGGGCGAGTTTGCGGGGCGAATCGCACAAACTGATCCCCGCGGCGCCGGGTGAAGTCTGAGGAAGGGCAGGCCGGACTCGGCTGCGGACAGCCGGGTTCTCGGACGCCACGGTGGTCGCCGGGACGGTGACGAAACCGCTGGTGGCGGCATCGAGCGGGGAGTGTGGGCTCACCGGTGAGGGTGGGGATGTGGGCGTGCGGTGGATACGAACGCGGGCTTGCTGGTGAGGGTGGGGGTGCGGGCGTGCGGTGGATACGAACCGGGCTTGCTGGTGAAGGTGGGATGTGGACTTGCTCGTGAAGGTGCTGTGTTTTTTGGCGCCGCCTGCGGCGGCGCGGGGTTGAGGCCCCCTTGTGTCTCGCCGTTTCGGCCTCGAGACTTGCGCTTCGCGCGGCGCTTTCGAGGCCGAAACGGC
>NZ_JBEXLL010000070.1:16814-38023 GCF_040609955.1 Nocardia sp. NPDC004568 | reverse complement strand
GCCGTTCAGGCCTCGAAGCGCATGCGCGAAGCGCGAGTCTCGAGGCCTGAACGGCGAGACCAAGGGGGCCTCGACCCCGCGACGCCGCAGGCGGCGCCAAAAAACACAGCACCTCCACGAGCAGGTCGGCCTCCCCGCCTTCACGCCTTCGGCCCGCCCCTGATCCTTGCGTCAGCGTGCCCGAACACACTGTTGTTCGCGTGCGGATCCACCTACCCGCATCCGCGGATCGGCGGGGAGGGGCCGGTGCGCTTCTTCGCCCGATGTCCCCGCGCCCCGGGACGGTGACCGTGCGCGATCGGTCGCTGCATGCCGTCGCATCGATACCGGTCGGCCCTGGCAGCGCTGATGGGCTCGTCCGACCGGGTTTTGCGGGGGTGGCCGGTTCGCCGTACTGTGGTGTGGTTGCTCGCCGATTCCGGCGCAAAACCAACAGCCCCGACCCACCCAGTGGAGTGTTTGCGATGCCTGCCGATACCACCGCGCGCTCGCGTTCCGGTGCACCTCGTGCGCACGGCGCGGGTTTCGTGCTGGATGTCCGCAGCCTCGGTCGCGCCCCGGGCTCGATGCGCGAACTGCGGCGGACGGTCACCACCACCGAACGACTCGGACTCGATCTCATCGGCGTACCCGCCGGCGCGGAGGTCGAGCTGGATCTGCGCTTGCAGTCCGTCTCCGAAGGGGTGCTCGTCACCGGGTCCGTGGCGGCGCCGGTGGCCGGTGAGTGCTCGCGGTGCCTGGAACCGTTCACCGATACGGTGCGGTTGTCGCTGACCGAGCTGTTCGCCTACCCGGACAGCGCCACCGATCAGACCTCGTCCGAGGACGAGGTCTACCGGATGAACGACGATCTCATCGACCTCGAACCCCTGGTGGTGGACCAGCTCGGCCTGGAGTTACCGCTGCAGCCGCTGTGCTCGCCCGACTGTGCGGGACTGTGCCCCGAGTGCGGGGTTCGGATGGCGATTGCGGGATCCGATCACCGGCATGAGATACTTGATCCCCGCTGGGCCGGGCTGGCGAAATTCGCCCCCGGATCGCCCGGCAGCGGCAGCCCCGACGAGGGTGCGGCCACCGGAGATACTTCCGCCGATACAGCACGTAACAGTACAGAGGAGAAATAGTCGTGGCCGTTCCCAAGCGCCGGATGTCCCGTTCCAACACCCGGTCGCGGCGCAGCCAGTGGAAGGCCGCCGCCCCCACCCTGATCACCTGCCCGAACCGGGCGTGTGGTCAGAAGACCCCGCCGCATATCGCGTGCCCCTCCTGCGGTACTTACAAGGGCCGCCAGGTCGTCTCGGCCGTCTGATCCCCGGTCGACCGTTGACCGCGGGTAAAGACGAACCCGGTGAGCCGGGTGATCATTCGGGCCTGCTCGCCGCCCTGGGCGTCGAGGTGGCTCCCGAATTGTTGCGACTGGCGCTGACCCATCGCTCGTACGCGTACGAGAACGGCGGTTTGCCGACCAATGAGCGGCTCGAGTTCCTCGGGGATTCGGTGCTCGGTCTGAGCATCACCGAGCGGCTCTACCACGAGCATCCGGAGAAATCCGAGGGTGAGCTGGCCAAGCTGCGCGCGAGTGTGGTGAATATGCACGCGCTCGCCGAGGTGGCACGCAATCTGGGTGCGGGTGGACTGGGCGCGCATCTGCTGCTCGGCAAAGGTGAGGAACTCACCGGTGGCCGGGACAAGCCCAGCATCCTCGCCGACGGGATGGAATCGCTGCTCGGTGCCGTCCATCTCGAGCACGGTATCGACGTGGCCCGCGAAGTCGTGCTGCGGTTGTTCGCCGAGTTGCTCGAGCGTGGACCGCGAATGGGTGCGGGACTGGACTTCAAGACCAGCCTGCAGGAGTTGACCGCCGAGCGCGGTCTCGGTGTGCCCAGCTACGAGATCACCTCCACAGGTCCCGATCACGACAAGGAATTCACCGCGACCACCGTGATCGCCGGGGATGCCTACGGTCAGGGAGTCGGCCGGTCGAAGAAGGAAGCCGAGCAGAAGGCGGCGGGCGCGGCCTACCGCGCGTTGACCGGCGACGCCTGAATGCCCGAACTCCCCGAGGTGGAGGTCGTACGCCGCGGCCTCACCGAACATCTGTGCGGGCGAACTGTCGAATCGGTCACCGTCACCCACGCGCGGTCGGTGCGCCGGCACGAGGCGGGCGCCGCCGATATGGCGGCCCGGCTCACCGGGCTCACGGTGGCCGCGGCGCGGCGGCGCGGGAAATACCTGTGGCTCACCTTCGACGAGCCCGGCGGCGGCCCCGCTGATACCGCGCTGGTCGTCCATCTCGGTATGAGCGGGCAGATGCTGGTACAGCCCGCCGACGCCCCGGTGGAGAAGCACGCCCACATCCGGGCGACTCTCGACGACGGGCGGGAACTGCGCTTCGTCGACCAGCGGACCTTCGGCGGCTGGGTGCTGGCGCCCCTGGTGGAGGTGGACGGCGATCTGTTGCCCGACCTGCTCGCGCATATCGCCCGGGATCCGCTGGACCCCCGTTTCGACAGCGAACGGGTCGTCGGTGTGCTGCGGACCAAGAACACCGAGATCAAGCGGGTGCTGCTGGATCAGGCCGTGATATCCGGGATCGGCAATATCTACGCCGACGAGGCGCTGTGGCGGGCGAAGGTGCACGGCGGCCGGATCGCCTCGGCGCTCACCCGTCCGGTATTGCGCACCCTGCTCGCCGAGGCCCACGCGGTGATGACCGACGCGCTCGCCGCGGGCGGTACCTCCTTCGATGCCCTGTACGTGAATGTGAACGGCGAATCCGGCTACTTCGAGCGCGCCCTGGCGGTGTACGGGCGCGGTGACCGGCCGTGCCCGCGGTGCGGAGCGGTGATCGTGCGGGAGAAGTTCATGAACCGCTCGTCCTATTCCTGCCCGCGCTGCCAGCCGCCGCCACGCGGACGTCGAATTTCCTCCTGACGACCCTCTCGCGCCCGGCCCGGCGGCGGGTTACGGTGGGCCTCGGCAAGATCACCGACCCGGTCCGTCTGGGAGGCAGGCCATGCGCAAGCTCACCTACTACGTCGCGGCCACTATCGATGGGTTCATCGCCACGGAGGACGGCTCGGTGGACTTCTTCCCGGTCGGCGGTGATCACGGGCCCGCGATCACCGCGCAGTATCCGGAAACGCTGCCGTCGCGGGTGCGTGAATCGCTCGGTATCACCAAACGCAACGCGAGCTTCGACACCGTGATCATGGGCCGCCGAACCCACGATTTCGGGGTCCGTACCGGTACCGCGAACCCGTACGCGCATCTGCGGCAGTACGTGGTCTCCACCACGCTCACCGAGCCACCCGATCCGGCAGTGGCGCTGATCGGCGCCGATCCGGTCGCCGCGGTGGCCGAACTCAAACGGGAGCAGGGCCTCGGCATCTGGCTGTGCGGCGGCGGCGAACTGGCCCGGGCGCTGCTGCCGGAGATAGACCAGGTCTTCCTGAAGTTGTATCCGATCGTGCTGGGCCGCGGTCGGCCGCTGTTCGGCACCGGTCCGCAACTGCCGGATCCGGCGTGTTTCCGGGTGATCACCAGCCAGGTCTTCGAGGACGGTGTCACTTTCGTGAAGTACGGCCGGGTGAGTTAGGTGGTGGCGGGCGGGTCGCAGGGGGCGCAGCAGGCCGGGCCGCCCGCTCCGGGGCCCGTCGCGGCCCTGCGTGAGATCGGGTTCTGGCTCGAACGCGACCGGGCGCAGACGCACCGGGTGAAGGCCTACCGCCGGGCCGCCGATATCCTCGCCGGCCTCGACGACGTCGTGGCCGATCGGCACCGCCGGGATCGCAGCTGGCAGGAACTGGCGGGGATCGGACCCAAGACCGCGGCGGTGATCGAGGAGGCGTACGCCGGGACGGTGCCGCGCTATCTGGCCGAATTACGCGCCGCCGCGAAACCGATCGGCACCGACGGCGCACCGCTGCGTGAGCTGCTGCGCGGCGACCTGCACACCCATTCCGACTGGTCCGACGGTGGCAGCCCGATCGCCGAGATGATGGCCTGTGCGGCCGCGCTCGGGCACGAGTACTGCGCCCTCACCGACCATTCGCCGCGGCTGACGGTGGCCAACGGGCTCTCGGCCGAACGGCTGCGGCGGCAGCTCGACGTGGTGGCCGAACTCGACGCGGAGCTGGCGCCGCTACGGGTCCTGACCGGGATCGAGGTCGATATCCTCGACGACGGCTCGCTCGATCAGGACGCCGATCTGCTCGCCGAACTCGATATCGTCGTCGCCAGTGTGCATTCGCGGTTGCGCGACGACCGCGACACCATGACCCGGCGGATGGTGTACGCGGTGGCGAACCCGAATGTCGATGTGCTCGGCCACTGCACCGGCCGGTTGGTCGAGGGCGGGCGCGGTACCCGGCCGGAATCGGACTTCGACGCCCGGGTCGTGTTCGAGGCCTGCCGCCGCTACGGTACGGCGGTCGAGATCAACAGCCGGCCCGAACGGCGGGACCCACCCTCTCGATTGATCCGGCTGGCGGTGGAAATGGGTTGCGAGTTCTCCATCGACACCGACGCGCACGCGCCCGGCCAACTGGACTGGCAGGGTTACGGCTGCGCCCGTGCCGTGGCCGCCGAGGTCCCGCCGGAGCGGATCGTGAACACCCGCCCGGTGGACGAGCTGCTGGAGTGGACGCGCACCTCCGGCGAGTGACCGGCGGAAACCGTGGTGACCGGACGAGGTGATCACCTCGCCGGAGCCGCCGGTGACTTCGTCGTGAACACCGGTCGAACAGTGCACGCGCGCAGCCGGTTTCGTGCTCCGGCGGTCGAAGATGAGGGGAACTGTGTCGATTCGGGGGATTGGTAGCCGCTGGTGAGCGAACTGTTGCTCGATCTGTTTCTGCCGCTGGCCGGTATCGCGATACCGGTGGGCGCGTTCCTGTGGGAGTTCGTCTTCGTCGGCCGCAAGCGGCTCGGGTGGCGGGTGCAGATGGATACCCCGGTCACCGGGGAAGCCGAGTCCGGGCACGCGGGTGCGCTGCGGCAGCTGCGGCAGACCTCCGACGGCACCGAGCGCAATCTGCAGGATCTGTCGGTGGTGCTGGTGCGAATCGAGAACAACGGCGCCACCACCATCGATGCCGCGGACTACGTGACCGCGCAGAACAGCCAGGCCGGTCTGCACCTGCAGTTCCCGGACCGCACAGTGATCGGGATGGCGGTCACCGAGTTGAGCAATCCGGGCCTGGCCGTCTGTTTCGAACCCGATTCGGGCTTCGGGCACCGGCAGCTGGAGCAGGGTGTCGGTGTGATCGACCTGCCGAAGGTCCCGCTGAACCGCAACGATCACTACAAGATCCTGGCCACGTTGGAGCGCACTGCGGGGCACGGCCCCTACCCCGACCCGGTCATGCAGGGTGTGGTGACCGGTGGGGGCATCGCCAGAACGAAGGGGCGGACCGGGGTTTCCCTGTTGATGGTGGCGCTCACCGGGTTCCTGGTCGTGGTCATCGCGGCGATGACCGTCATCGATATCACCGAACCCGAGCCCGCGCCGCTGGGCTGTGCGACCGGCGAGCTCACCGTGATCGGTTCCACCGCCTTCGAGCCAGTGATCCGGGAGGCGGCCCGGCTCTACCAGGCGACGTGTCCCGGGGCCGGTTTCGTCTTCGGTTTCGAGGGCAGCGAACGCGGTATGGCCCGGCTCGAGGAGGAAGCCGGTGGTCACGGCGGGCTCCTCGCGATCGGTGACGCGCCCAGGGGCGCGGACTATCCGGCACTGGTGCAGCGGCCGCTGGCGGTATCGCTGTTCTCGGTGGTCGTCCATCCGAGTGCGCAGGTGCGGGATCTGACGGCCGGGCAGATCCGCGACCTGTTCCAGGGCCGGGTGTCGAACTGGCGGGAGGTGGGCGGCGCCGATCAGCCGGTACGCGTCCTCAACCGCTATGCCGGGTCGGGTTCGCGCTGGACCTTCGAAACCCGCCTGCTCGATTCCGCGCAGCCGCCCGAACCGGGAGTGACCTGCCGTGAACTGCGGCGAGGTACGGCCGCAGGACGCTGTCAGACGCTCTACACCGACGATCTGCTCGCCGAGGTCGCCGCCACGACCGGTGCGATCGGTTACAGCGAATCCGCCGACGCCGCCGAGAGCCCGGGGGTGGTCGGGGTGACGATCGACGGCCGGCGCGCCGGCCGGGACGAGCTCGGCGCGAGCGGTTATCCGTTCTGGGGCGTGGAGTACGCGTTCGGTCACGGTGATTTCGCGCCGGATTCGCTGGGTGCCGGCTTCCTGCGGTTCCTCGTCGGTGAGGCCGGGCAGGACGTGATCCGGGCTTCTGGCAATCTTCCGTGTGCCGACCTGGCCGACCCCGCGCTGTGCCACCCCACCCCCTGACAGCGCCGTGATCCCGACAACCGGCGCCGGCCGACGGTACGCAGAAGGCCTGGGGCGACCCGCCGGATGCATCGGGCGTGGGGCCTCGGCCGACCCGCGGTACTCGGTCACGTGAACCCGCGCACGTCTGCGTGAACAACCCGTAAGTATCGAGTGCACGCCGGTGCGGTCGGGGTAGTTTCGCGGTAGCGACCGAAAACGACCGGAACTTACCGGCACGACGGTCGCGGCACGGCGCCGCGGATCTCGGCGCCGGGAACTGGACGGGAGAGGACGGCCATGTCCCTGGTGGCGTGCGCGTTGATCGCCGGATTCATCTTCGGGCTGCTCCTGCTGCGGGCCGTGGTGGTAATCCTCGACGCTCGTGAGGCCCGGCGGGTCCGGGTGCCGGTGCGCAGCCGCCGAAGCCCGCACCGGCGCTGACCGGCCGAGGTCGGGTGCGCGGTGCGGCGCCGGCGGATGGCAGGATCGCGAGCATGGTTGACAACACCTCTGCGGCATCCGCCCCGCCGGCAGGCGATACGGCCCCCGCGGCGCAGGCCGGGCCGACCACCCTCTGGGTGGAGCGGACGGGCACCCGCCGCTACACCGGTCACAGTTCGCGCGGCGCCGAGGTGCTCATCGGTTCCGAGGGCGTACCCGGCGTGTTCACCCCCGGCGAGCTGCTGAAGATCGCGCTGGCGGCCTGCTCGGGTATGAGTTCGGATTTCCCGCTGTCGCGGCGGCTGGGCGACGACTACGACGCCACCATCCGGGTCTCCGGTGCCGCCGACCGGGAGAACGAGGTGTATCCGCAGCTCGACGAGGTGTTCGAACTCGACCTCAGTGAGCTCGACGCGGCGGCCCGGGACCGGTTGCTGGTGACAGTGCAGCGGGCCATCGACAAGGTCTGCACGGTCGGCCGCACGCTGAAGGCCGGCAGCAAGGTGACGTTGTCGTTCCATATCGACACGGTCGACTGATCGTGGCCGCGGCGACGGGCGGAACCGACCCGGTGCGATTGAGCGCCTGGGTGCACGGATACGTGCAGGGCGTGGGCTTCCGGTGGTGGACGCGGGCACGGGCGCTGGAACTGGGCCTCACCGGGCACGCCACGAACGCGGCCGACGGCCGGGTGCACGTGGTGGCGGAGGGGCCACGTGCCGCGGCCGAGGGGTTGCTGGCGCTGTTGCGGTCGGGAGATACACCGGGCCGGGTGGACCTGGTGGTCGAGTCGTGGGAGCCGGCGCGCGGCGGGCTGGACGGTTTCGCCGAACGGTAGTGCCGATCACTGCAGCCCTTGACATAACACAGTGGAAGGTGCACTCTGGGTGCATCCACTGTGGAATGCGGTCCGACCTGTAAGGGGAGCGGTTATGGAGATCACAACGGGGACCCGGGCCTCGGATGCCGAACGCGATCGACTCGTGCGCGATCTGAGCCGCCATCTCGGCGACGGCCGCATCGATCTCACCGAATACGACCAGCGCGTGGCGCAGGTGTACCGCACCGCCACCCGCGAGGAACTCACCGGCGTACTCGCGGACCTGCCCGCCCTGGCACCGGTGCGTCCGGCGGTGCGGCGCTCGCGTTTCGCGATCTGGCAGCGGATCGAGGCCAGCGCGTGGCTGACGGTCAGCGTGCTGGTGCTGGTGATCTGGGGCGCGATCTCGCTGGGCGTCGGGGAGTTCACCTATTTCTGGCCCATATGGGTCATCGGCCCGTGGGGCGCGGTGCTGGCAGTACGGGCGCAACCGGGATCGAGAGCGGCCACCGCCATCGCTGGAAGATATAACGCCCGGTAGCCTTCGTGACATCCGGCCGGTGCGAACGCCCGGCCGCGGGTCGCCGGTGTACCGGCAATCGATCGGCCACGGCCGGTGCGCCGGTCGGTGACACGGTGCCCTGGGCCGATAGCATGGCTGATCGGCCTGGGCGAGGCGGGCAGTCACGGAGGCGGAAAGGGTCGTCGGCGTTGCACCTGAAGAGCTTGACGTTGAAGGGTTTCAAGTCCTTCGCGTCCGCGACGACCCTGCGCTTCGAACCCGGGATCACCTGCGTGGTGGGACCGAACGGATCCGGTAAATCGAATGTCGTCGACGCGCTCACCTGGGTCATGGGCGAACAGGGCGCCAAGGCGCTGCGCGGCGGGAAGATGCAGGACGTCATCTTCGCCGGTACCTCCGGGCGGGCCCCGCTGGGCCGCGCCGAGGTCACCCTGACCATCGACAACTCCGACGGTGCCCTGCCCATCGACTACGCCGAGGTCTCCATCACCCGGCGCATGTTCCGCGACGGCGCCGGAGAATACGAGATCAACGGCAACTCCTGCCGGCTCATGGATGTGCAGGAGCTGCTCAGCGACTCCGGTATCGGCCGGGAGATGCACGTCATCGTCGGGCAGGGGCAGCTCTCGGCGATCCTCGAATCGCGTCCCGAGGATCGGCGCGCCTTCATCGAGGAAGCCGCCGGTGTGCTCAAACACCGCAAACGCAAGGAAAAGGCCGTTCGCAAACTGGATGCGATGCAGGCCAATCTGGCCCGGCTCACCGACCTCACCACCGAACTCCGCCGCCAGCTCAAACCGCTGGGCCGCCAGGCCGAGGTCGCGCGCCGGGCGCAGACGGTGCAGGCGGACCTGCGCGACGCCCGATTGCGGCTGGCCGCCGACGATCTGGTCACCCGGCGCAACGAACTGGAGAGCCAGCAGAGCAAAGAGGCCTACGCGCGGGAACAGCAGATCACCGTGCGCACCGAACTCGACGCCGCCAATGCCGCGCTCGCCCAGCAGGAATACCAGCTCTCCCGGCTCACCCCCGGCGCCGAGGCCGCCGGTCAATTGTGGTTCCAGCTCTCCGCGCTCTCCGAACGGGTCAACGCGACCATCCGGATCGCCGGTGACCGCGCCCGGCACCTCGATACGGCCGCCCCCACCAACACCGGCCGCGACCCCGATCAGCTCGAGGCCGAAGCCGATCGGGTGGAGGCCGAGGAAGCCGAATTGCGCGAGGCCGTCGAAATGGCCACCGAAACACTGGAAGCCGCGCGCGAGAGCCTGGGCGACCGCGAGCATGCCGCCAAGGCCGCCGAACAGGCACATCTCGCCGCGGTCCGAGCCATCGCCGACCGGCGTGAGGGTGTGGTCCGGTTGTCGGGACAGGTCGAGAACCTGCGTACCCGCGCCCAATCGATCGACGCCGACATCGTGCGATTGTCCACCGCCATCACCGAGGCCCGGGCCCGGGGTACCGCGGCGCGGGCGGAATTCGACGCGGTGCAGGACGAACTGGCCGAGTTGGACGCGGGGGAGGCGGGGCTCGACGCCCAGCACGAGCACGCTGTGGAGGCGCTCGGACTGGCCGATCATCGGGTCACCGAACTCCGCGCCGCGGACCGGGAGGCCGGTCGCCTGGTCGCCTCGTTGACCGCGCGGATCGAAGCGCTCGGGATGAACCTGGCCAGCCGCGACGGTGCCGCCTGGCTCACTGAGAACCATCCGGCCGGACTGCTCGGCCCGCTGTCGGGGCAGTTGCGGGTACACGCCGGGTTCGAGTCGGCGGTCGCGGCGGTCCTCGGCCCGGTGGCCGAGGCGGTGGTGGCCGACACGGGGGACACGGCCCTGAGCGCGCTGCGAGCCCTGGGGAAGGCCGACGGCGGGCGGGCCGCGCTGGTGTACGAGGGGCCGGAGGCCGCCGATGCCGCGGACCCGGAACTGCCCGGCCCGGCGCGCTGGCTGCTGGACGTGGTGGACTGCCCGGGCCCGGTCCGCGCGGCGGTGGTGGCGCTGACCCGCCGGGTCGCGGTGGTCGACGATCTGGACGCGGCCTCGGCGCTGCTGGCCGCACGCCCGGAACTGCGGGTGGTGACCCGCGAGGGTGACCTGGCCGGGACCGGATGGCTGGTCGGTGGGTCCGACCGGTCGCCGAGCCGGTTGGAGGTCCAGGCGAATATCGACGCCGCCGAGGCCGATCTGATCGCGGCCCGCCGGCACGCCGAGGAATTGGAGGCGAGCCTGGCCGGAGCGCTGGAGGAACAGGCCGACCGCAAAGAAGCGGTCGACCACGCCCTGCTGGCCCTGCACGAATCCGATCAGGCCCTCAACGCCGTGTACGAGCGGCTCGGCCGGCTCGGTGCGGCCGTCCGCGCGGCCGACGCCGAATCGGAGCGGCTGACCGGCCAGCGCGCCGACGCCGAGACCGCGCACGAGAAAGCGGTCGGCGAGCTGGCCGAACTCGAGGACCGGTTGCGGCACGCCGAGCGCGAGCAGGCCGATTCCGACAGCGATGCGGCGGGCGCCGCGGGCACCGAGGCCGCCGCACTGGCCCGGGAGGAGGCCGCCGCCGCGCTCGCCGAAGCCCGGGCCATGGAAGTGGAAGCGCGGCTGGCGGTGCGCACGGCCGAGGAGCGTGCCGAATCGGTCCGCGGTAAGGCCGATTCACTGCGCCGCGCCGCCCGCGCCGAACGCGAGACGCGGGCCCGGGCCGAACGGGCGCAGGCCGCCCGGCGGCAAGCCGCCGGTGTCGCCGCCGCGGTCGCCGAATCCGGTGCGGACCTGGCGGCCGAACTCGAGAAAGTGGTGGCGGCCGCCGCCGCGCGCCGCGACGAGCTGGTCCGGCGGCGTACCGAATGCGCCACGGAAGTGGATCGGATCAAAGAGCGGGTACGGGCCCTGAACGCCCAGCTCGAACAGCTCACCGACGCCGTCCACCGCGACGAGGTCGCCAAAGCGCAGGCGGCACTGCGGATCGAACAGCTGGAAGCGACCATCGCCGAACAGTTCGGTATCGCACTCGACGATCTCATCGCCGAGTACGGTCCCGAGGTCGCGCTGCCGCCCAGCGAACTGGAGATGCGGGAGTACGAGCAGGCCAAGGAACGCGGCGAGCAGGTCAGCGCACCGGCACCCATGCCTTTCGACCGCGCCTCGCAGGAGCGGCGCGCCAAACGCGCCGAAAAGGATCTGGCCACCCTCGGCAAGGTCAACCCGCTGGCGCTCGAGGAGTTCGCGGCACTCGAGGAACGCTACAACTTCCTGGCCACCCAACTCGAGGACGTCAAGAAGGCCCGTCAGGATCTGCTGGATGTGGTGGCCGAGGTCGACGCGCGGATCCTGCAGGTCTTCACCGACGCCTACGCCGATGTGGAGCGGGAGTTCGTCCAGGTCTTCGCCGCGCTGTTCCCCGGCGGCGACGGCCGGCTGCTGCTCACCGATCCCACCGATATGCTCACCACCGGTATCGAAGTGGAGGCGCGGCCGCCCGGGAAGAAGGTCAAACGGCTGTCGTTGCTGTCGGGCGGGGAGAAATCACTGACCGCGGTGGCGCTGCTGGTCGCGATCTTCCGCGCCCGCCCCTCGCCGTTCTATGTCATGGACGAGGTGGAGGCGGCACTCGACGACACCAACCTGCGCCGGCTCATCGGATTGTTCGAGCAGTTGCGGGAGAAGAGTCAGCTGATCGTGATCACCCACCAGAAACCGACCATGGAGATCGCCGACGCGCTCTACGGCGTGAGCATGCGCGGCGACGGCATCACCCAGGTCATCTCGCAGCGGCTGCGCGGGCACGACCTCGCGGCGGCCGGTAGCGCGGCGGAGTAGCCGCCGCGCTGTGGGACCGGGGCGCCGGGTGCCGCACCGGTGTTCAGAGCAGGTCACTCACGTCGTCGGGTACGTCGACGGCATACTTGCGCAGGATCTCCATAGCTATCACTTCCAGGGCATTCTCATGGGTCGCCGCCAGCACCACCGGTGCGGCGACACCGTCCTCGTGCGCGTGTAACCAGCGCACCGCCACGACACACCATCTGTCCCCCGGCTGGAGTCCGGGGAAGTTGTTCTCCGGACGAGGCGTGCTCAGATCGTTTCCGATGGACGCCTGATGTTCGAGGAACTCTGCTGTGACGACCGTGCACACGGTATGGCTGCCCAGGTCCTCCGGGCCGGTGCTGCAGCAGCCGTCCCGGTAGAACCCCGTCAGAGGATCGGTGCCGCACTCTTGTAGCGGACCCCCAAGCACGTTTCGATCGGTCACATCGCCGATCCTATTGGCCTGCCGCGAGAAGTTCCGCAGGACAAGAAATCTCACCGGCCGTGTTCGCGGGGCTGAGCTGGGGATGTGCCGGGCGCCCGGCGGCCGCCGGGCGCCGCCGCCGCGCGTACCGGGCCGGGTAACCTACCGTCCGGTACCGCTCTGGAAGGATGGTCGGCGTGAGTGCGCAAGCCTGGATTCTGATCGCAGTGATCGCCGCCGTACTGCTGGTCGCGCTCGTGGCCGGTTTCGTCCGGTACAAGCGCGGCCGGGTGTCGCTGACGGCGCCGCCGGAGAAGGACGAGCTGACCGACCGGTCCGGCGGATATCAGGCGGCGGGGGGATTCTCCTTCAGCCAGGGCGGCCGGGGCGCCACCGCCGCCCCCGCGCCGCCGGGGCCGGGCCGCGCGGAACCGTCGGCTCCGAGTCCCACTGAGCGGACCGATGTGGAGGGGCAGCCGCATATCGGTGACGACGCGGCCGTCCCGCGGGACGCGCCGCGCCGCGGCATCACCGATGTGCCGCTGCCCGAGACCGATACTGTCGACACCGCGACGAGCGCGACCGGAACCGAGCCCGCCACGGACGGCACCGACACCGTGCCGCCCGCCACAGAGACACCCGCCACCGCACCGGCGGACACCGCAGCCGTCGGGCCGACGGACACCCCCACCACCGGACCGCTCACGGAACCGGAGCCCGGCGCCGGCACCGCGACCCCGGACACCGCCGCGACCGAACCGGCGACCGAGACGAGCGCGCCCGCCGAAGCGGGCGCCGAGCCCACGGTCGTGGCCCCCGATACCGCCGCCGGGGCCCATCTGGTCCCGGAGGTCGAGGAGATCGCACCGACCTCGGGACGGCTGACCCGGCTACGCGGCCGGTTGTCCCGGTCGCAGAACGCGGTGGGCAAGAGCCTGCTGGGCCTGCTCGGCGGTGGCGACCTGGACGAGGATTCCTGGGAAGAGGTCGAGGACACGCTGGTACTGGCCGATATCGGGACCGCGGTCACCACCGTCATCGTGGAACGGCTGCGCGAGGAGATGGCCGCCCGCAGTGTCCGTACCGCCGAGGACGCGCGGTCGGTACTGCGCGAGGTGCTGATCGAATCGCTGCGGCCGGAACTGGACCGTTCGGTGCGGGCGCTGCCGCACGCCGACCATCCGTCGATCCTGCTCGTGGTAGGGGTGAACGGCACCGGGAAGACGACCACCACCGGCAAACTCGCCCGGGTGCTGGTCGCCGACGGACGCCGGGTGCTGCTCGGCGCCGCGGACACCTTCCGCGCCGCGGCGGCCGATCAGTTGCAGACCTGGGGTGAGCGGGTCGGCGCGGACACCGTGCGTGGCCGGGAGGGCGCCGATCCGGCCGCCGTCGCCTTCGACGCCGTCGCCACCGGTATCGACACCGGCGTGGATGTGGTGCTGGTCGACACCGCGGGCCGCCTGCACACCAAGACCGGCCTCATGGACGAACTCGGCAAGGTCAAGCGCGTGGTGGAGAAGAAGGCCTCGGTGGACGAGGTGCTGCTCGTACTCGACGCCACAGTGGGCCAGAACGGGCTCGCGCAGGCCCGCATCTTCGCGGAAGTGGTGGATATCAGCGGTGTCGTACTGACCAAACTCGACGGCACCGCCAAGGGTGGAATCGTTTTCCAGATCCAGCACGAACTGGGCGTACCGGTCAAGCTCGTGGGTCTGGGCGAGGGCGCCGACGATCTGGCGCCCTTCGAACCCGCGGCCTTCGTCGACGCACTGCTGGGCCAGGCGTAGCTTTCCGGGGCGCTGTGGCAGGCCGACCCGACTCCACCTGGGTACGCGCAGGGCGATCTCGCGAGGACCTCGACATTCCGCGCGACGGTGTCGCGCACGAGGCGGCGCGACTCGCCCACGCGCGCATCGCGCCGCGATAACAGCCGCGGGCTCGACTCGACAGGGAGTTCCGGCGTATCGCACAGCGGCCCGGAAACCTCCGCACAGTGTGCGCAACACAGCCGAAACATCCGGGCGCGATCCATTCACCTAGGTGAAACACCTGGGCGTCACGGATGAAACACCGAGTGAGGACCCTTCAGTAGCGGGCCCGATGTCGCGTGAGCGGCGGGCCAGAGGATGAGGGAGGAAACTGGTGGAAACCGTGATCGGCGCACCCAACGCCGGCGACACCGCATGGTTGCTGACGAGCGCTGCGCTCGTCCTGTTGATGACACCCGGGCTGGCGTTCTTCTACGGCGGTATGGTCCGGGGCAAGAACGTGCTCAATATGATCATGATGAGCATCAGCGCGATGGGCGTGGTCACCGTGCTCTGGGTGCTGTACGGCTTCTCGGTCGCATTCGGCACCGACAAGGGCGGACTACTCGGGGACCCCGGGCAGTTCTTCGGCCTGAAGACCCTGATCGCCGGGTTCGGCGACGAATCGGCGGGCGTCCCGCTGATCGGGACCATCCCCGCGACGGTCTTCGTCGCGTTCCAGGCGATGTTCGCGATCATCACCGTGGCGCTCATCTCCGGTGCGGTGGCCGACCGCCTGAAGTTCAGTGCCTGGCTGGTGTTCGCCGCCATCTGGGCCACCGTGGTGTACTTCCCGGTCGCACACTGGGTCTGGGGTGGCGGCTGGATCATGGAGAAGGTCGAGGCCATCGACTTCGCCGGTGGTACCGCCGTACACATCAACTCCGGTGCCGCCGCGCTCGCCCTGGCCATCGTGGTCGGTAAGCGCGCGGGCTGGCCGAAAACTCCCTTCCGTCCGCACAACCTCCCCTTCGTCATGCTCGGCGCCGCGCTGCTGTGGTTCGGCTGGTTCGGTTTCAACGCCGGGTCCGCGGCGGCCGCCGACGGTGTGGCCGGGGCCACCTTCGTCACCACGCTGGTCGCCACCGCCGCCGCGATGATCGGCTGGCTGGTGGTGGAGAAGATCCGCGACGGCAAGCCGACCTCGCTGGGCGCCGCTTCGGGTATCGTCGCCGGCCTGGTGGCCATCACGCCCTCCTGCTCCTCGGTGAACGTCCTCGGCGCGCTGGCCATCGGTGTCATCGCCGGTGTGCTCTGCGCCTTGGCGGTGAGCCTGAAGTTCAAGTTCGGTTACGACGATTCGCTCGACGTCGTGGGTATCCACATGGTCGGCGGTATCCTCGGCACGGTGCTGATCGGCGTGTTCGCCGCGCCCGAGGCGCCCGCCGGTGCGGAAGGCCTGTTCTACGGTGGTGATCTCGAGCTGCTGGGCCGGCAGACCCTCGGCGCGGTCGCGGTTCTGGTGTACTCCTTCGTGATCGCTCTGGTGATCGCGTACGCGATCAAGTTCACGATCGGCCTGCGCGCCGACGCCGAAGCGGAGTCCAACGGTATGGACGATTCCGAACACGCGGAGACGGCATACGATTTCGCTGCACTGGGTGGAACCGCACGTTCGGCCGTCAAGGAGGCATGAACCCCATGAAACTGATCACCGCAATCGTCAAACCGTTCACGCTCGAAGACGTCAAAACCGGCCTGGAGCAGGCGGGCGTATTCGGTATGACCGTGAGCGAGGTCCAGGGATACGGACGGCAGAAGGGCCACACCGAGGTCTACCGCGGGGCCGAGTACTCGGTGGATTTCGTGCCCAAGGTGCGGGTCGAGGTCGTGGTCGACGACGCGACGGTGGACCGGGTCGTCGATCTGATCGTCGAGGCGGCGCGCACCGGCAAGATCGGCGACGGCAAGGTCTGGGTGACCCCGGTCGAGACGATCGTCCGGGTCCGGACCGGGGAACGCGGTACCGACGCGCTATAAACCCCTGCGCGCATCGAGCGCGCCGGCGGGTGCACAACGAGAACGCGGCCCCGCTCCCACCGAATATCGGTCGGGGCGGGGTCGCCTGCGTGAACGGGTGGTGGTTTCGTTGGTAGACAACCGGCAGGAACGGGGGCCCGGGCGGGCCGGCGGTGGACGGCCCGGAAAAGCGGCCGCGCTCTCGCACGGCGCCGCGGATCTGGTACGCGCCCGGGATCAACTGCTGGGCGGCGGCGCGCCGCGACATCCGCGGCTGGACGCCGAATCGCTGCGTGCGGCCCTGGTCGATCTGTACGAACTGTGGCTCACCAGCAAAGGCGCCGAAGTGGGGATCACGCCGGACAGCGGACTGGCGATCATGGCCGTGGGCGGGCTCGGCCGCCGGGAGATGCTGCCGTATTCCGATCTGGATCTGGTGCTGTTGCACGAGGATATGGACCCGAAACGGGTCGCCGAGATCGCCGACCGGCTCTGGTATCCACTATGGGACGCCCACATCAAACTCGACCACAGCGTGCGTACGGTCCCGCACGCCCTGAAGGTGGCCTCCGACGATCTGGTGGCCGCACTCGGCATGCTCGACGCCCGCCACATCGTGGGCAACGCCGATCTCAGCGACCGGGTCGTCGCGGGGATCCGCAAGGATTGGCGCAGTGGAATACGCGGCCGCTTCGACGAACTGGTCACCGGGGTCCGCGCGCGCTGGGAACGCAGCGGTCAGGTCGCTCACCGCAGCGAACCGGATCTGAAGAACGGGCGCGGCGGATTGCGCGATATCCAGCTGCTGGACGCGCTCGCGATCGCCCAGCTCACCGACGCCATGCCCGGATTGGGCCCGGACGCGCCCGGCGGCGGTCTGGCCCAGGCCCATCGGCGGCTGCTGGATGTGCGCACCGAACTGCACCGGGTCGCGGGCCGGGCCCGCGACCAGTTGCGCGCCCAGGACGCCGACGAGATCGGGGCCGCGCTGCGCATCGGTGACCGGTTCGATCTGGCCCGCACGCTCAGCGACGCGGCACGCACCGTCGGATATTCGGTGGATGTGGGCCTGCGTACCGCGGGTAACGCGCTGCCGCGCCGCGGTCTGGCCCGGTTGCGCCGGATGCCGGTGCGACGGCCGTTGGACGAGGGCGTGGTCGAACACGCCGGAGAAGTGGTGCTGGCCAGGGACGCCCGGCCCCAGCGTGACCCGGGGCTGGTGTTGCGGGTGGCCGCGGCGTCCGCGCAGACCGGACTGCCGATGTCGGCGACGACCCTGAACCGTTTGTCCGAGGACGCGCCGGAGCTACGTGAGCCCTGGCCCAAGGACGCGTTGAACGATCTGCTGGTACTGCTCGGTGCGGGCCGGGGCGTGATCGACGCGGTGGAGGCATTGGACCGGACCGGTCTGTGGGGCCGGCTGCTGCCGGAATGGGGCGCGGTCCGGGATCTGCCGCCACGGGACGCGCTGCATGTGTGGACCGTGGACCGGCACTCGGTGGAAACGGTCGCCTACGCGAGCGCGTTGAGTACCCGGGTGGCCCGGCCCGATCTACTGGCACTCGGTGCGCTGCTGCACGATATCGGCAAGGGCCGCGTGGAGGACCACTGCGCGGTGGGCGCCGACCTGGCGACCCATATCGGTCGCCGGCTGGGTCTGTGGCCCTCGGATGTGGAGATCCTGAGCGCCATGGTCCGCCATCATCTGCTGTTGCCGGATGTCGCCACGCACCGGGACATCGACGATCCGGATACCGTGCGGTACGTGGTCGACGCCCTGGACAACGATCCGCGCCGGCTCGAACTGCTGCACGCGCTGGCCGAGGCGGATTCGCTGGCCACCGGGCCGGGCGTCTGGGGCGAGTGGAAGGCCACCCTGATCGGCGAACTGGTCCGCCGCTGCCGCACGGTGATGGCGGGCGAAGCCCTGCCCGAACCCGAACCCATCCCCGAGGAATTGCTGGTCCGTGCCGCGGCCGGCGGTGTCCACGTCGAATTGACACCGGGCGAGGGGAAATACACCCATGTGGCCACCGTGATCGCCCCGGACGCCCCGGGCCTGCTCTCGAATACCGCGGGTGTGCTGGCCTTGCATTCCCTGCGGGTGCTCTCGGCGTCGGTCGGCGGGGCGGGGGATTCGGCGATCAACACCTTCGTGGTGGCACCGACTTTCGGCGGGCCCCCCGACGCGGGCCTGCTGCGACAGGAGATCAAACGGGCCGCGGCCGGGGAACTGGATGTGCGAGCGGCGCTGGACGCCCGGGAACGAGAGACCCTCGGCGCCGCCCGATATGCCCAGGCCGAGCCGCGGCTGCTGTGGGCGGAGACCGCGGTACCCGGTCAGCTGATCCTGCAGTTGCGGGCCGAGGACCGGATCGGCCTGCTCTGCCGGTTGGCCGCGATCCTGGCCGGTGCGGGGGCCGATGTGCGCTGGGCGAAGGTCGTGACGATGGGTTCGTTCGTGGTGGATGTGTTCTGTGTGGATCTGGGCGCGCGATCCGGCCCCGACCGGCGCGCGGAGCTCGAATCGGCGATCCTGGCGGTGGTTCCGCGCCCCGCGCCCCCAAAAACCCCGGAGCCGGAGCAGAACTAGCGTTCGAGGGAAGGTCACCGTTGCGCGTCGATTGCTCACCGTTTGCCAGCGAGTCGGCGATGGGGGTGATCGGACCCCTAACATTCGGGTGGTCAGCTGTCGTTCGCGCTCATGAGGGGAGCAGGTCGGTGGCAATCCAAGTGGTGACCTCGTCGATCATGACCAGCGATATGACGCCGCACATCGCCCGATGTGTAGGTGACGCCTATTGGGTGGTGTCCTGGTTACCGGGGCGCACACTCACCGAACCCCAGGCGATGGCCGCGATGAATGTGGCCGCCGCCGTAGCGACCAACGGGCTACCTCCCGACGACGACTGGTCGCGGCTGGACAGCCTGTCCCGCGAACTCGGCCTCACCGGGCGCGAGGCGGCCTACCTGGTCGCCGTGGAACAGCACGACTACCGCCGCGGATTCTCCACCGAGTACATCGGCGACACCTCCGGCGCCGCCGGCTCGGGGCCCTCGTGATCCCGGTTCTCCACTCGGCCTGATCGGCCGCCGCGTTCCTTCGCCCGGTCACGACGGCGAGGCTCCCGGCCGCCGGGAGGGACGGCTGTCCGGCGGCGCGCTCCGGTGATGTGCGTGAGCAGTCCGGTGCGGGCCCCGGCCCCGCCGGGCCGCCCGCTACTCTGGGACGCCCATTACCCTGGGACTCAGTGCCGTCACTCGAGATCAGGAGCGCGTCAGGTGTTCGAATCCCTTTCCGACCGGTTGACCGGTGCCCTGAAGGATCTTCGCGGTAAGGGACGCCTGTCGCCGGCCGATATCGACGCCACCTGCCGGGAGATCCGCCTGGCGCTGCTGGAGGCCGACGTCGCGCTGCCCGTGGTCCGCGGTTTCATCGGCCGGATCAAGGAGCGGGCCAAGGGCACGGAGGTCTCGGCCGCGCTGAACCCGGCCCAGCAGGTCGTCAAGATCGTCAACGAGGAACTCGTCGGAATCCTCGGCGGTGAGACCCGGCGCCTGACGCTGGCCAAGACCCCGCCGACGGTGATCATGCTGGCCGGTCTGCAGGGTGCGGGTAAGACCACGCTCGCCGGCAAGCTCGCCAAATGGCTGCGCGACCAGGGGCATCAGCCGCTGCTCGTGGCCTGCGACCTGCAGCGCCCGGGCGCGGTGACCCAGTTGCAGGTGGTCGGCGAACGCGCCGGTGTGCCGGTGTTCGCGCCGCATCCGGGCACCTCGATCGGTGGTGGCGACAACGCCCTCGGGGTCACCGCGGCCGATCCGGTCGCGGTGGCCGAATCCGGTGTCGCCGAGGCCCGCGCCAAGCAGTACGACGTGGTGATCGTCGACACCGCCGGTCGGCTCGGTATCGACGCCGAACTCATGGCGCAGGCCGCCGGTATCCGTGACGCGGTGAAACCGGACGAGACCCTGTTCGTCCTCGACGCCATGATCGGCCAGGACGCGGTCTCCACCGCCGAGGCCTTCCGTGACGGCGTCGGCTTCACCGGTGTGGTGCTCACCAAGCTCGACGGTGATGCCCGCGGTGGCGCGGCGCTGAGCGTGCGCAATGTCACCGGCGCGCCGATCATGTTCGCCTCCACGGGCGAGAAACTCGAGGATTTCGACGTCTTCCATCCCGACCGGATGGCCAGCCGCATCCTCGGTATGGGCGATGTACTCACCCTCATCGAACAGGCCGAACAGGTCTACGACGCGAAGCAGGCCGAGGAGGCGGCGCGCAAGATCGGCAGCGGCGAGCTCACCCTCGAGGATTTCCTCGACCAGATGCTGGCCATCCGCAAGATGGGACCCATCGGCAATCTGCTCGGGATGCTGCCCGGCGCCGGTCAGATGAAGGATGTCCTCGCCCAGGTCGACGATAAACAACTCGACCGGGTCCAGGCGATCATCCGCGGGATGACCCCCGCCGAGCGGGAGAACCCGAAGATCATCAACGCGTCCCGCCGGCTGCGGATCGCCAACGGGTCGGGGGTCCAGGTCTCGGATGTGAACCAGCTGGTCGACCGCTTCTTCGAGGCCCGCAAGATGATGACGATGATGGGTCGGCAGATGGGGATGCCCGGCGCCAACCGTCGCAACAAGAAGCAGAAGGGCAAGAAGGGGAAGAAAGGTGGGCGCGGGCCCACCCAGCCGAAGATGCGCGGCGGTTTCCCCGGGATGCCCGGCCTGCCCGGCGGCGGCGGTATGCCGGATCTGTCCAATATGCCGCCCGGGCTCGATCAGCTGCCCCCCGGGCTGGAGAACTTCGACCTCTCCAAGTTCAAGTTCCCGGACAAGTGAGATGTGCGGTGAGCCGTTCATAGAGGGCGACCGTTGAGCACCTTCGGCCAAGGGGCGAGATGTGCCTGGTCTTTGAGGTGTCTCGTGGAACTCGACGCATGGGGTTGCGTGGGGAGTTGACATTCGGCGCTCGTGGTCCGGTCGGGATGCGATAGTCCGAGTCCGAGTCCGAGTCCGAGTCCGAGTCCGAGTCCGAGTCCGAGTCCGAGTCCGAGTCCGAGTCCGAGTCCGAGTCCGAGTCCGAGTCCGAGTCCG
>NZ_JBEXLL010000070.1:0-16715 GCF_040609955.1 Nocardia sp. NPDC004568 | reverse complement strand
GGGAGCGAGACCCGGACCCAACCCCGGAGCGGGTCCGCGACCGACCGGAGCGGAGGATTGGGAGTAGACCCGGGGGCGGGCACAGCGGACGGGTGCGTACCGGCTGTGCCCGACCAGTTCGGTCAGCGTCGGTTGCGTCGGCTGAGTAGGAAGGTGATCGCCGCCGCCGAGATCACCAGCACCGCCCCGCCGACGGCCACCCACACCAGCGGCGACCGGCCGTCGGCCGCTGTGTCGGTGGCGGTATCCGGTGCACCGGCCTGCGGGTCTGTACCGAAGGTGCCCGTACTCGCGGTATCGCCGGCGTAGCGCGGTCCCGCCTCGGGGGCGCCGGTGACGTCCACCTCCAGCTCGATCGGTACCGGCGCGACCCGGGCCTGCTCGCCGTTGGTGGGGCTCAGCTTCACCGCGATGTAGTACCAGCCGGCCATCGCCTGGCCGTGCACTGTGTGCTCGGCGGCTTCCCGGTTCAGGAACCTGATCGGTGTGGTGGCCAGTGCCGTGTCGTTGGTGGGCAGGATGTTCTCGGTTCCGGTGTAGGCGGCGAAATCGGAATCCAGTTCCGCACGGTACGGGTTGTAGAGCGTGGTGTTGATATTCGACACGTAGTCGCTGCCGCGCTCGGGGACGGCGGCGAAGCGCACCCGGTACGCCAACCCCTGTCCCCACTCCAATTTCACCCGGTAGAAGACGAACTCCCCGCGCTGCAGGGTATCGGTGTACCGGCCGGAACCGGGCAGGGCGGCGGCGACATTGAACGAACCCCCGCCTGTCGCCGGGACGGTCACCCCGTCCGGTGCGGCGAACTCCACCGGATCCGGGTCCGGCGGGGGCCCCGGGTCGGCGACCGCGGGCTCCACCCCGATCAGCAGTTCCACCGGCAGCTGTGCCGGGGCGTTCTCGGCGACATGAGCCCATTCGAGGGCGAAGTAGTAGCGTCCGCCGCCCCGGCACCGGTCGGTGCTCGGACTACCGGTATCGGGTTCGGCCGCGCCGGTCCAGGCGCTGCCGACGGTCAGCGCCACCCCGTCGGTGGAGCGGGTGGCCAGCTCGTTCTCGTAGACATGGCAGTCTTCCCCGTCGGTGCCGTAGACCCGCAGGTCGAGGCGATTGTTCGCGAACACTGCGTCCCCGCCGCGCGGAAAGGAGACGGTGGCGCTGAAATAGGCCGTCGCGCCGTCGGGTACGTCCACCGCGTAGTAGCGCGGCGCGCGCTGCCCGAGTGCATCCAGGTACTGGCCCGCGGCGGCGACCGGTGCGTCCCGGTACCCCGTGGTACCCGCGATCGGGCGGCCGGCGGGTGCGTAGGTGCGCAGGGCGGTGGCGCTCACCCGGGGAAGCACCTGTTCCAGGGTCTTCCCGTCCACGGCATCGGTATAGGTGCCGCCGGTGGTCTGGGCGATACAGGTCAGCTGGGCTCGGGACGGATCGTCGACACCGAAGCCGATGGCGTGCACCACGATCTCGGCGCCCTGGGTGGACAGTTCGCGCGCGACCTCGCAGGGGTCCGGCGGGGCGCAGGTGTCCAGTCCGTCGGACACCAGCACGATCGACCGCGGACCCTCTTGGGGAAGGGCCGCGGCGGCGGCCCGTAGGGAGGTGCCGATCGGGGTGTAGCCGCTGGGCACGATCCGGTCCGCGGCACCGGTCAGCGCGGGTCTGTCCAGGGTCCCGACCGGATGCAGCACCTGGACATCGCGGCATCCGGCGTCTTTCTCCGCGTCCGTGGATCCCGTGGCGGTGCCGTACACGGTCAGACCGACCTTCGCCGTCGCCGGGGCCGCGGTCACGAACGACCGCACCGCGTTCTTCGCCGCCTCCATCTTGGTGCCGCCGCCGGGGTCCGGCGCCGCCATGGAACCCGAGGCGTCCAGGACCAGCATGGTCGGCGCGTACTCCGGCTGCTGCGGGGACTGCTGGGCCAGGGCCGGAACCGAGACCGGCACCAGGCCGATCACCCCCGCCGCGGCCGCGGTCAGAATTCTGTTCGAGAATGACACGTCGTCGGTACTCCCATTCGACTCGGCCGCATCCTGCCCGGATACGGCCGGTGGGACGCTACTCAGACGACTGACCAGTTGCCAACCGGCGGATCCCCGCCGACGGGACGCCAAGTCCCGTCGGCGCCGCCCGCGAGGTCGGTACCCGGGCGGTTTCCGGGCCGGCCGCGGCGTCTGGCAGAATGGTCGATCGTCCTTCTGGACAGTGTCAGCCCGTCTCCGGTCACGTACCGCGCGGCGGTCACACACTTCATTCGCAAAACCGGGCTCGCGAGACCGCGTGAGTCGCTGAATTGCGCCGTGACCACTATGAGAGGCAGATCAGCAGATGGCTGTTCGCATCAAGCTCACCCGTATGGGCAAGATCCGCAACCCCCAGTACCGCGTCGTCGTCGCGGACGCCCGCACCCGTCGTGACGGCCGGGCCATCGAGTCCATCGGCAAGTACCACCCGAAGGAAGAGCCCTCGCTGATCGAGATCGACTCGGAGCGGGCGCAGTACTGGCTGGGTGTCGGCGCGCAGCCGACCGAACCGGTGCAGCGGCTCCTGGAGATCACCGGCGACTGGCAGAAGTTCAAGGGCCTGCCGGGCACCGAGGGCACCCTGAAGGTCGCCGCGCCCAAGCCGTCCAAGCTGGACCTCTTCAACGCCGCGCTGGCCGCCGCCGACAACGAGCCGGCCGCCGAAGCCGTCACCCCGAAGAAGAAGGCCAAGAAGGACAAGGAAGAGGGCGCCGCCGAGGCGACCGAGTCCGCTGAGGCCGCCGAGTAATGAGCGTCGTCGTCGCCGATGCCGTGGAACATCTGGTCCGCGGTATCGTCGCCAATCCCGATGACGTCCGCGTCGAGCTGATCACCGGCCGCCGCGGGCGCACCGTCGAGGTGCATGTCCACCCCGACGACCTGGGCAAGGTCATCGGCCGGGGCGGACGCACCGCGACCGCCCTGCGCACCCTCGTCGCCGGTATCGGCGGCCGGGGTATCCGGGTCGACGTGGTCGACACCGACCAGTAGATGGAACTCGTCGTGGGCCGGGTCGCCCGCTCGCACGGTGTGCGGGGCGAACTGGTGGTCGAGGTGCGTACCGACGAACCGGAGGCGCGCTTCGCGCCCGGCGCGGTACTGCACGGGCGCGCGGCGCGCTCGGCTCAGGTCCGTGACTTCACCGTGGAGTCGGCCCGGGAACATTCGGGCCGGCTCCTGGTGAATCTGGTGGGTGTCACCGACCGGTCCGCCGCCGACGCCCTGCGCGGCACGCTGTTCCTGGTGGACAGCGAGGAACTCGGGCCGTCGGAGGACCCGGACGAGTTCTACGATCACGAACTCGAGGGACTGCGCGTACAGCTCACCGACGGGACCGAAGTCGGCACCGTCACCGAGGTGCTGCATTCGGCGGCCGGTGAACTGCTGTCGATCCGCGCCGCCGCGGACGGGCGGGAGATCCTGGTCCCCTTCGTCACCGCCATCGTGCCGACGGTGTCGATCGCCGACGCGCTGATCGTGATCGACCCGCCCGAAGGCCTCCTGGATCCGGAATGAGGTGGCCGGCGTCATGAGAATCGACGTGGTCACCATCTTCCCGGAATATCTGGACCCGTTGCGCACCGCGCTGCTGGGCAAGGCCATCGACAAGGGCGTCGTGTCGGTGGATGTGCACGATCTGCGGCGCTGGACCCACGATGTGCACAAATCCGTCGACGATTCGCCCTACGGCGGCGGACCCGGCATGGTGATGAAACCCGTCGTCTGGGGGGACGCGCTCGACGCGGTATGTCCGGACGACGCCCTGCTCGTGGTGCCCACACCCGCCGGCGTGCCCTTCACCCAGGAGACCGCGCAGCGCTGGGCCGGGGAAGAACACCTGGTGTTCGCCTGTGGGCGCTACGAGGGTATCGATCAGCGGGTGTTCGACGACGCGGCCCGCCGGGTCCGCGTCGAAGAGGTCAGTATCGGGGACTACGTACTGATCGGCGGCGAGGCCGCGGTCCTCGTGATGACCGAGGCGGTGGTCCGGTTGATCCCGGGCGTACTCGGCAACCAGCAATCGCACGAACAGGATTCGTTCTCCGACGGGTTGCTCGAGGGGCCCAGCTACACCCGTCCGGTGAGCTGGCGCGGACTCGAGGTTCCGCCGATCCTCCTGTCCGGAGACCATGCCCGGATCGCGGCCTGGCGGCGGGAGCAGTCGCTGATCCGCACGCGGGAGCGGCGGCCCGATCTACTGCCCGATACGGACTGACCGCGCTACCCCATCGGTATCACCCGGTGGTGGTACAGCACGGGCGACGCACGGCGCGACGATCGCCGTCGATTCGGGGTTTCCCGGATCCCGCCACTCCGATCAGGGGATCACGCCGAGGCGGCGTGCGGTGGCCACGGCCTCGTGCCGGGAGTGCGCGTCGAGTTTGCGCATCGCGCTGCGCAGATAACTCTTGACCGTCTCCGGGCCCAGCGAAAGACGTTGTGCGACAGTCTGGTTGGAGCAGCCCAGGGCGACCTGCGACAGTACGTCGATTTCGCGGCGCGCGAGCCGCGGCGCGCCGGGGGCCGGCTCCCCGGCGAGTGCGCGCGTCAGCCGGTCACCCACCTCCCGCAATCTGTCCCGCATCTGCGTCTCGTCCGCCACGTCCGCGAGAGCGCGTAACTCCGCCTGCACCGCGCGCAATTCCTCGGCCTGCACACCGTCGGGCGCGGGGGCGGGGGCGGCCACGTCCAGCAGTCGCAGGCGCCGGTCCACCTCGTCGCGCACGCCGATCTCGGCGGCGAGCCGGCGCCCCGCCTGCACCAGCGCGTCGGCGGTGCGGTCGCCGATGGGACCGGTGCCTCTGGTCGCCGCGTACAGCACCGCCCGCGAACGACCCGACACCACCACCGGGACCGCGACCACCGACCGGATCCCCTCGCCGAGGACCGGCCCGTCGTAGTGGTGCGTGATCGAGAGCGCGTTGCCGTAGTCGGAGACCGCCGCGGGCCGGCGCGAATCCACGACCCGGCCCCCCAGCCCGGACGAGCGGGTCACCGACAGACCGCGCAGACCGTTGGTCCGGACCCCGGCGAACTCGGTCAGCCGCAGGGTGTCGGCACTGACCTCGCCGCCGAAGATCACCGGCACCCCGGCGACACCCGCGAGGCGGCGGATCTCGGCACGCAGGGCATCGCCGTCGCGCGGGCGCAGCAGCGGCGGGGGAGTGGACATCGGGATGTCACCCCTTTTCGGGGGTAGTGCCGGACCTGGTGTGACCTACATCCTATGGCAACACACCGGCCGGACGACCGAGGAGATGTGAGATGGGTGCCGACCCGAACGCGCGGGTGCGCGAACTGCTGGACGCCTATGACGGGCTCGACGCCTGTGCGGCGGAGTTGCTGTGCGACCGGCATCCGGCCGATGCCGTGGCGTTCACGGTGATCGACGGTGACCTCTCGGCGATCGATCTCACCTACGGTGAACTACGGGCACGGTCCGAACGTTTCGCCGCGGGTCTGGCCGGGCTCGGGGTGGGCGCCGGCGACCAGGTCGCCACGCTGATGGCGAAATCGGTCGATCTGGTGGTGGTGCTGCTCGGCATCTGGCGACGCGGAGCGGTACACGTCCCGCTGTTCACCGCGTTCGCCCCGCCCGCGATCGCGTTCCGGCTCCAGGCCGCGGGGGCCTCGGTGGTGGTCGCCGACCCGGACCAGGTCGGCAAGCTGGCGCCGGGAGGCGATATGCCCGCGGATCCGCCCTGGCGCACCGTCGTCACCGGCGATGCCGACGCCCCGGGTGCGCTGCGGATGGACGAGTTGCCGGCCGCCGCCGCCGAACCGCCGGCCGTGGTGGGCGGTGACGGATTGCTGGTCCAGCTGTTCACCAGCGGTACGACCGGGACACCCAAGGGGGTGCCGATTCCGGTGCGCGCCCTGGCGTCGTTCCACGCCTATCAGGAGTTCGCGCTGGATGTCCGCCCCGACGATGTCTTCTGGAACGCCGCCGACCCGGGCTGGGCCTACGGTCTCTACTACGCGATCCTCGGTCCGCTGGCATCCGGGACCCGCAGTCTGCTGCTGCACGCCGGATTCTCCCCGGAGCTGACCTGGCGGGTGCTGGAGCGCTTCGGCGTCACCAATTTCGCGGCCGCGCCCACCGTCTACCGGGCCCTGCGCGCTGCCGAGCCGGGCAATCCGGTCCGGTTGCGGCGGGCCTCCTCGGCGGGCGAGCCGCTGACCCCGGAGGTGGTGGCCTGGTCGGCGGACCATCTCGGGGTGGCGGTCCGCGACCACTACGGCCAGACCGAGCACGGCATGGTCATCTGCAATGCCTGGCACGACGATCTCGATGTGGCCGCGCCCGCGGGTTCCATGGGCCGGCCGCTCCCGGGCTGGGCCTGCGCCGTTCTGGCCGACGACGCGGATACCGAAGCTCCCGCCGGAGAGCTGGGCCGGATCGCCATCGACGCCGAACACAGCGCCCTGTTGTGGTTCCTCGGCTACCTGGACGCGCCCGAACAGACCGCGCAGCGCTTCACCGCCGACGGTCGCTGGTATCTCACCGGCGACGCGGGTTCGCGTGATGCCGACGGATACTTCCACTTCTCCGCCCGCGACGACGATGTGATCATCATGTCCGGATACCGGATCGGTCCCTTCGACGTCGAGAGTGTGCTCGTGCTACACGATGACGTCGCCGAGGCCGCGGTCGTCGGCCTTCCCGACGAGCTGCGCGGCGAAGTGCTGGAGGCGTTCGTGGTGCTGCGCGGTGACACCGTCGGTTCCCCGGAACTGGAAGCGCAGCTGCAGGCACTGGTGAAGCGGAAGTTCGCCGCGCACGCCTACCCGCGCCGGGTACATTTCGTCGCCACGCTGCCCAAGACCCCCAGTGGCAAGGTGCAGCGGTTCCTGTTGCGGCAGCAGGGACGCGCCGCCGGGTGACCGTATCCGCTGTGCCCGGCCCCGGGGCAGCCGGGGCCGGGCGCGGCCCGGCTGTCATCGGGCGAATGTAGTGTGCGGGTGGTGACGACAGTGCCGCAGACCTCGGATCCCGAGACCATTTCCACCGACTCGCCTGCAGACCCCGCCACCGGCCCGGTGGTGTCCGGCTCCGTCAGCCGGCGCATCGCCGACGAACTCTCGGTGCGGGAGAACCAGGTCCGGGCTGCCGTCGAGCTACTGGACGCCGGGTCGACGGTGCCGTTCATCGCGCGGTACCGCAAGGAGATCACCGGCGGGCTCGACGACGCCCAGCTGCGGACGCTCGAGGAACGCCTGCACTATCTGCGTGAACTCAACGAACGCCGGGCCACCATCATCGAATCGATCCGTGGCCAGGGCAAACTCGACGAGGCGCTGCACCGGCAGCTGCTGCTGGCCGAGACCAAGGCCAGGCTCGAGGACATCTACCTGCCCTATAAGCCCAAGCGTCGCACCAAGGCTCAGATCGCGCGCGAGGCCGGGCACGAACCCGTTGCCGACGCGCTGCTCGAGAACCCGGACACCGACCCGGCCGGTTATTCCGCCGAGCAACTCGACGGCGCGCGCGCCATTCTGGTCGAGCGTTTCGCCGAGGACGCCGATCTGGTGGGTGAACTCCGCGAACTCATGTGGAACCGGGGCCGTCTCACCGCCACCGTGCGCCCCGGTAAAGAGGAGGCGGGGGCGAAATTCGCCGACTACTTCGAATTCGGTGAGGAATTCGCCAGCCTGCCCTCCCATCGCATCCTCGCGCTGCTGCGCGGCGAGAAGGAAGAGGTGCTCAGCCTGCACCTCGATCCCGAACCCGCCGATTCCGAGCTCGCACCCGGCGAGCGCAGCACCTACGAGACGCGGATCGCGCAGCGGTTCTCGATCGCCGAGGCCGGTCGCGCCGCCGACGGCTGGCTGCTCGATACCGTGCGCTGGGCGTGGCGGACCAAACTGCAGGTGAGCCTGGGTATCGACACCCGGATGCGGCTGCGGCAGGCCGCCGAACGCGACGCGGTGGATGTCTTCGCCGCCAATCTGCGCGATCTGCTGCTGGCCGCGCCGGCCGGCACGCGCACCACCATGGGCCTGGATCCCGGCTACCGCACCGGCGTCAAGGTCGCCGTCGTCGACGGCACCGGCAAGGTTGTCGCGACCGAGGTCGTGTACCCGCACAAACCGCAGAACCAGACCGAGAAATCACTGGCTGTCCTCGGCGCCCTGGTGGCGCGGTTCGGCGTCGAACTCATCGCCATCGGCAACGGCACGGCGTCCCGGGAGACCGACGCGCTGGCCGCGCAACTCATCGAACGGATCCCGGAGAACAAGCCGACCAAGATCGTGGTCTCCGAAGCCGGGGCGTCGGTGTACTCCGCCTCGGCCTATGCCACCCAGGAACTGCCGGATATGGACGTCTCGCTGCGCGGCGCGGTCTCCATCGCGCGCCGGTTGCAGGATCCGCTGGCCGAACTGGTGAAGATCGAACCGAAATCCATCGGTGTCGGCCAGTACCAGCACGATGTCTCGGAGACCCTGCTGGCCCGGTCGCTGGGCGCGGTGGTGGAGGACGCGGTGAACGCGGTCGGCGTCGATGTGAACACCGCCTCGGTGCCGCTGCTGTCGCGGGTCTCCGGTGTCACCGGTTCGGTGGCCGAGAGCATTGTGGCGCACCGTGATCAGCACGGTCCCTTCCGTAGCCGCACCGCCCTGCTCGACGTCCCGCGGCTGGGCCCCAAGGCATTCGAACAGTGCGCGGGCTTCCTGCGGATCCGCGGCGGCGACGATCCGCTCGACACCTCGGCGGTACATCCGGAGGCCTATCCGGTGGTGCGCCGCATCCTCGATTCCACCGGCACCGGGATCGCCGAGGTCATCGGTAACGGCGCGGTCCTGCGCACGCTGCGACCGGCCGATTTCACCGACGAGAAATTCGGTGTCCCCACGGTGACCGACATCATCAGCGAACTGGAGAAGCCCGGACGTGACCCGCGCCCGGAGTTCAAGACCGCGGAATTCGCGGCGGGAATCGAGAAGGTCGCCGATCTGGAGCCCGGGATGGTGCTGGAGGGTGTCGTCACCAATGTCGCCGCGTTCGGCGCCTTCGTCGACATCGGTGTGCACCAGGACGGGCTGGTCCACGTCTCGGCGATGTCGCGTAATTTCGTGCGCGACCCCCGCGAGGTGGTCAAATCCGGCGATGTGGTCAAGGTGAAGGTGCTCGAGGTCGATGTCGCGCGCCAGCGGATCGGCTTGTCGCTGCGACTCGACGACGAACCCGGTGCGGGTAAGCCCGAGCGCGGCCAGGGCCCGGGTGATCGCGGCCGCGGCCAGGGCGGGCGCGACGGCGGCGCCCGGACCGGTGGCCGCGACGGCGGTGGCCGGGGCCGCAACGACAAGAACCGCGGGGCTCAGGGCAACGGTCAGAGCACCGGTGGCCGCGGTGGCGGTAACGGTGGCGGCCAGGCACGCAATCGCGGCCAGGGCCGGGACGGTCGGCGCGATAACGCACCGGTCAACGGTGCCATGGCCGACGCGTTGCGCCGGGCGGGTTTCGGGAAGTGACCACGAGCTGAATCGGGGGCCGGTATGCGGCAGTGGCTGTCCGAGGACGTGATCGCCGCGGGCCGGCTCCCGCTGCTGTGCTTTCTGTTCGGTTTCATCACCGGGTTCCTGGTGATCCGGGTCAGCGTCCGGCTCATCCGGGCGAGGGTGCGCTGGTGGCCCGGCAACCTGCAGTCCGGTGGTGTGCACATCCACCACATGGTGTTCGGTGTGGTGCTGGTGCTGATCTCCGGTATCGGCATGATCGCCGGAGCCGGGGGGACCGGCACCACCACCGCGTCGGTGCTGGCGGCCGTCTTCGGCGTCGGCGCCGCGCTCGTGCTCGACGAATTCGCGCTGCTGTACTACCTGCGCGATGTGTACTGGGAGGAGCAGGGACGGACCTCGGTGGACGCGGTGTTCGTCGCCCTCGCGGTCACCGGCCTGCTACTGCTGGGTTTCCATCCGCTGTGGCTACTGGAGATCAACGGTGTACGGCACCAGCCCGGCGTCGGCACGCGGCTGCTGGTCGCCGGATTCGCCGCGGTGAATCTGGCGCTGGCCGCCGTGGTCATCGCCAAGGGCAAGATCTGGACCGGGCTGTTCGGCATGTTCTTCCTGCCGCTGCTGGTCGTGGGTGCGTTGCGGCTCAGCCGGCCGGGAGCTCCGTGGGCGCGCTGGCGTTACGGCAGCCGCCGGCGCCTCATGTATCGCGCCATCGTGCGGGAACGCCGGTACCGGCGCCCGGTGATCCGCGCCAAGATCTTCGTGCAGGACCTGATCGCCGGCAGCCCGGATGTCGATCACGCCCGGTCGGCGGCCGAGGCGGAGCTGACGCGTAGGGTGGTACCGGCGCCGCCCCCACCGCCGCGGCAGCATCCGCTGCTCCAGGATCTGCACCTGTGGCCGCACGATCGGGGTGGTGACGCCGAGGACGCGGCGGGCCCGGCCGGGCCGGTTTCCGAAAGCGACCGCTGATCTGGCACAATGCACAGGTTGCCCTGGGCATGACCCGGGCGCATCCCACATTCGGAGCACGAACCGGTCGAGCACTCGCGCCGCCAGGTTCCTCTGTTCGCGCGACCATCAGAAGGATGATCATGAACACCCTTGATTTCGTCGACGAGAGCTCGCTGCGCAGCGACGTCCCCGACTTCCGTCCGGGCGACACCCTCAATGTGCACGTGAAGGTCATCGAGGGCTCCAAGGAACGTATCCAGGTCTTCAAGGGCGTCGTCATCCGGCGCCAGGGCGGCGGTATCCGCGAGACCTTCACCGTGCGCAAGGTGTCGTTCGGTGTCGGTGTGGAGCGCACCTTCCCGGTGCACAGCCCCACCATCGATCACATCGATGTGGTGACCCGCGGTGATGTCCGCCGGGCCAAGCTGTACTACCTGCGCGAGCTGCGCGGTAAGGCCGCCAAGATCAAGGAAAAGCGCTGACCCGTCGCTGACCGCCGACACCTGTGCGCCACGGCGCACCGCGGTGACCTCGGCGAACGGTCTATGTAGCCCGGTGCCACGAATCCGTTGTGGCACCGGGCTACGCTGTTCGCGTGGCAGATGAGAGTTGGTCGGTTTCGGGATCCGATTCCAGGAACGAACCGCCGAGAAGGCGTCGTGCGCGAAAGCAGGTCAAAGCGAAGCGGCAGCGGCCGTTCTGGCAGGAACTCCCCATCCTGCTGGTCATCGCGGCGATCATCGCCGCCCTCATGGTCACCTTCGTCGGCCGCCCCTATGTCATTCCCTCCCAATCCATGGAACCCACGCTGCACGGGTGCGCCGGCTGCACCGGCGACCGGATCTACGTGCAGAAGGTGAGCTACTACTGGAGCGATCCGAAGCCCGGTGACGTGGTCGTCTTCGTCGGCCCGCCGTCCTGGAACGACCACTACGTCTCGATCCGCTCCGACAATCCCGCGGTGCGCGGTATCCAGAACTTCTTCGCCTTCTTCGGCCTGGTCCCGCCCGATGAGAACGATCTGGTGAAACGCGTGATCGCGGTCGGCGGCCAGACCGTGGAGTGCTGCGACGAGCAGGGCCGGGTCATGGTGGACGGGAAACCGCTGGACGAGCCCTACGTCGCCGACGACTACCCGTGGGTGGCGGGCCAGCAGAACGCCGCCTATCCGGTGGGCCGGGTCTTCGGGCCGGTGCTGGTACCACCGGGCCACCTGTGGGTGATGGGCGACAACCGCAACGAGTCGCGTGATTCCCGCGCTCATGTCGGCGACGATCTGCAGGGCACGGTGCCCATCGAGAACGTCCGCGGCAAGGCCGTCTTCAAGATCTGGCCGCCGGGCCGGATCGGTCCGGTGACTTCGCAGAATCCGCAGTAGGCACGGAGTTTTCGCGGCCGCCCCATGGGTAGCGACGCGCGACCCGGGCAGCCGCCGCGCCGATCACCTTGCCGGACAAGCCGTTCGACCGGGCCGTGACCGGACCTACTGGTACCGCACCCGGTCCGGTGCGCGATAATCGGGCCGTGGTTCCCGATCATCTGTCGCGAGGTGGCCAGTGACACGTAGTAACCGTGCCGCCGGTGCCGGGCGAGGCAGCAGCTGGCCGCCGCGGGTGGTGGTCCGCAAGGCCGCGGGCCTGCGGACACTCGATTCGGCGCTGATCCGCAGCGGTCTGGGCCCGGTCGCGGGTGTCGACGAGGCGGGCCGCGGTCCGAGTGCCGGGCCGCTGGTGGTCGCCGCGTGCGTACTCGCACCGAAGGCATCCGCCGCGCTCGCCGGGCTGGACGACTCCAAGAAACTGTCCGAGCCGGCCCGCGAAGCGCTGTTCCCGGTGATACAACGGCTGGCTCTCGCCTGGAAGGTGGTCGTGATCCCCGCAGCGGAGATCGATGCCATCGGGATCCACGTCGCCAATATCGAGGGGATGCGCCGGGCGGTGGCGGGGCTGGACTGCGCGCCCGGCTATGTACTCACCGACGGGTTCCGCGTGCCGGGGCTGGCGGTCCCGTCGTTGCCCGTGATCGGCGGTGACGCGAGCGCCGCCTGTATCGCGGCGGCGAGTGTGCTGGCCAAGGTCACCCGGGACCGCATGATGGTCGAACTCGACCGGCAGCGGCCGGGCTACGGTTTCGCCGAGCACAAGGGGTACAACACCACGCAGCACCTCGAAGCGCTGCGCCGGCTCGGGCCGTGCCCGGAACACCGGCGGTCGTGGCGCACGGTGCGCGAATGCGGCGCGCCGGTTCCCGTGGCGGCCGAATCCCTGGCACTGGCGAACGCGGAGGCCGGCGGCGCCGCCTGACCGGGGCTCGCGCGGGCCGGCGCGACGCGCCGTGCGGCGCGGTGACGGTGCGCGGCCCGGCCCACGGTGACACGCGCGGGCGCGATGAGCGATGATGTGAGCAGACGCAAGGCGGCGAGAAGGAGGACGTTCCACCAGATGAGTGCCGAGGACCTCGAGAAATACGAAACCGAGATGGAGCTCTCGCTCTACCGGGAGTACAAGGACATCGTCGGTCAGTTCTCGTACGTGGTGGAAACCGAACGCCGCTTCTATCTGGCCAACTCGGTGGAGCTACGACCGCAGAACGCCGACGGCGAGGTGTACTTCGAAGTACGGATGAGCGACGCCTGGGTCTGGGATATGTACCGGCCCGCGCGCTTCGTCAAACACGTCCGGGTGATCACGTTCAAGGATGTGAACATCGAGGAGTTGGAGAAGCCGGACCTGCGCCTGCCCGAGTAGGACGACCCCGCGCCGAGTACCGCGGGCCGGCGCCCCGGGGGATGTTGTCCACAGGCGCCCGGTTGTCCACAGGCCGCTTGTCCCCGCAGGTCGGCGCGGTCGGCCCGGCGAGCCGGCGGCGGATGCTGGGCTCGTGGCACACAACACGGCGCTCGGCGCACAAGGGGAGGAACTGGCGGCCCGGTATATGCAGGCCGCCGGTATGGAGATCGTCTGCCGTAACTGGCGGTGCCGGTACGGCGAGCTGGACCTGGTGGTCCGCGACGCGGGGGTGACCGCCTTCGTCGAGGTGAAGACCAGGTCGGGGCTCGGCTACGGGACGCCGGCCGAGGCTGTCACCTACGACAAACAGCAGCGGATCCGCCGCCTGGCGCTGCTCTGGCTCACCGAACAGGACGGTCCCTGGCAGCGGATCCGTTTCGACGTCGTCTCGATCCTGCTCCCGCGGACCGCCGAGCCTGTGATCGAGCACCTGCGGGCGGTGTTCTGATGCCGCTGGGCCGGGCCTGCTCGATCGCGGTGCGCGGGATCGACGGGCAGGTCGTCGAGATCGAGGCCGATATCGGCCAGGGGCTGCCGTCGGTGCATCTGGTGGGTCTGCCCGACACTTCGCTCCAGGAATCCCGGGACCGGGTCCGGGCGGCCGTGGCGAATACCGGCGAGAAGTGGCCCGACGGCCGGGTCATCCTGGCGCTGTCGCCGGCGACGCTACCGAAGGTGGGCTCCGTCTACGATCTCGCGCTGGCCGTCGCGGTACTGCACGCGGCCGATATCGTGCCCTCCGAGCGCCTCACCGGCACCGTGTTGCTGGGCGAGCTCGCCCTCGACGGGCGGTTGCGCCGGGTCCGGGGCATCCTGCCTGCCGTGCTCGCGGCGCGCCGGGCCGGCCGCAAAACGGTGGTGGTCCCCGCGGCGGCCCTTCCGGAGGCGGGCCTCGTCGCCGGGATCCGGGTGCTGGGCGCACCGACGCTGCGTGCCGCCCTCGACTGGTTGCGGGGCGAAGGCGGCCTGGAGGAGCCGTCGGGAGTGCACCCACCACCGCCGGATGCCCCGAGGGGAGACCTGCGGGATGTCGCCGGGCAGCACGAAGCGCGCTGGGCGCTCGAGGTCGCCGCGGCCGGTGGCCACCATCTCCTGCTCACGGGGGCGCCCGGCATCGGTAAGACCATGCTGGCCCAACGCCTGCCCGGAGTGTTGCCGCCGCTGTCGGAGGACGAGGCGCTCGAGGTCACCGCCGTCCATTCGGTAGCGGGCACGCTCTCCGACGAACAACCGCTCATCACCGGCCCGCCGTTCGTCGCCCCCCACCATTCGACCTCGGTGAGTGCCATGGTGGGCGGCGGTTCGGGCTCGGCGCGGCCCGGTGCGGTGAGCCGCGCCCACCGCGGGGTGCTGTTCCTGGACGAATGCGCCGAGATCGGAGCCAAGGTACTCGAGGCCATGCGGACACCGCTGGAAGAGGGGGAGGTACGGATCGCGCGGCGCGACGGAGTCGCCCACTATCCGGCGCGTTTCCAACTCGTACTCGCCGCCAACCCGTGCCCGTGCGCCCCGGCCCGGGATGTGGACTGCATCTGTGCCCCGCTCGCCCGGCGTCGTTACCTCGGCAAACTGTCGGGTCCGCTGATGGACCGCATCGATATCTGGTTGCAGATGCATCCGCTGTCGGATGCCGGTCTGGCGGCGGCGGAATCGGAGGACAGCGCGACCGTGCGCGGCCGGGTGATCGCCGCCCGTGCCGCCGCCGTCGCCCGGTGGCGTGACGAGGGATGGCGCACCAATGCCGAGGTCCCCGGGTACGCGCTGCGCCGGCTGTTCCCACTGCCCGCGGAGACGACAGCTCCGGTCGAGGCGGCCTTGCGGCTGGGTCGTATCTCGGCGCGAGGCGCCGACCGGGCGCTGCGCGTCGCGTGGACCGTCTGCGACCTGCGCGGCGGCGATATGCCCACCGCCCACGATGTGATGCAGGCGCTCGACTTCCGGCAGCGGAGTCCGCAGTGAACGCGGCCGGTGTCGGCTCGCCGGCCCGGCGGGAGACCGCCGACGTGCGGGACGAGCGACAGCTGGCCTGGGCATATCTGTCCCGTGTGGTGCTCGGCCCGTGCCCGGCACTCACGGCCCTGATCGACTCCGTCGGGGTGCGCGAGGCGGCGCGAGCGGTCCGGGAACGCGCGTTGCCGCCGGTGCTGCGTGCCGCGACCGAGCGTCGGCGAGAGCTGGACACCGCCGCGCGGGATCTGGAGATGATCCGCGACAGCGGCGGGCGACTCATCACCCCCGACGACGCCGAATGGCCGGCCTGGCGCATGCTGGGTCTGGCGCAGCTCACCCCCGGCAGGGACCCGGACGGTGCGGTTCCGCTGGTGTTCTGGGTCCGTGGCGGCCGGGATCTGAGCGAACTCACCGAGCGGGCGGTGGCGGTGGTGGGCGCCCGGTGCAGCACCGGATACGGCGACCGGGCGGCCGCGGCGATGGCCGGGGACCTGGCGGTCCGCGGCTGGACGGTGATATCAGGCGCCGCCTTCGGCATCGACAGTACGGCGCACCGGGCCGCGCTCGCGGTCGGCGGAGCCACCGTCGCCGTGCTGGCCTGCGGGGCCGACCGACCCTATCCGGCCCAGCACGACCGCCTCATCGCCCGGATCGCCGAAACCGGCCTGGTGGTCAGCGAATACCCACCCGGTACGGTCGCGCGCAAGCACCACTTCCTGGTCCGGAATCGGTTGATCGCCGCTTTGGCCGACGGGGTACTGGTGGTCGAGGCCGGATTACGCAGTGGTGCCCGCAATACGGTGAAATGGGCCCGCCGGATCGGTCGTCCCGCGCTCGCGGTCCCGGGGTCGGTGGAATCGGCGGCGTCCGCGGGGTGCCACCGGATGATCCGCGAGGGGGAAGCCACCCTCGTGACCGGTCCGGAGGATGTACTCGCCGAGATCGCGCCCCTCCACCTACCGCTGACCGCCGGCTCGACCGGCGCCGATCGCCTCGGCGATACCGAATCGCGGGTGCTGACGGCCCTCCCCGCGGTCGGCGGCCGGTGGCCGCACGATATCGCCGCCGCGACCGGAATCGCGGTGGCAGAAGTCCGGGTGGCGCTCGTCGCGCTCGATCTCGCGGGTATGGCCGGACGCCGCGAGGTGGGCTGGTACCGGCTGAGCCGGGCCGTGGAGCAGGACAGGTGAACGTCGCGGCCGGATCCGGGATCTCCGAGGCTCTGCGCGGCCTTAGGAGCCCGGCTGGGCCGCAGACCCGGGCTCGTGGCCGCAGGGGCGGGTGGCGAGCCGGCGGTCGCGCCGCATCTCCGCCCACGCGATCGGTGTCGGCAGGTCGGTCGCACCGACATGGAGGCGTCCCGCCCGAACCCGGTGATCGTGGAGGTGATATCGGCCGAACCGCCGAAGTCCTCGACATGTCGGTCGCCGGAGCCGAAGAGTTCTTCGGCTCCCGCGGCCCCCCCCACCCCCCCCCCCGGGGGAGATCCAACCTGAGGAAGACACTCACACAACAACCGAAGGAGGATTGGGGCGAGGGG